>CAIVTL010000024.1 GCA_903908785.1 Caldifarciminota bacterium
CACTTTGCCATTTCCCCTTTGTACGTGGTACTTCAATGCTGTGCCATTTGACCATGGCCAGCAGCAGTACGGAGAGGAGCAGGATCTGGAACGAGTAGACCTCGAGCGCGGTGGCCTGCTGCCAGATCTCGAAGCTGACTCCCCAGAGCAGGGCCGAGAAGAGGCCGGCCAGTCGGTCGCGGCTCAGCTCAACGACGATGAAGTACGCCATGACGCAGGAGCCCGCGGCAGCCAGCGCGGCGATGAGGTTCAGCCGAAATGGAAGCGCGAGAACCGGAACCATGCTGAACAGTCTGATGATGAGCGTGAGCAGGGGATACCCGGGCGGGTGACTGACTGCGAGGTACTTCCCGACGAGCATGAACTCGGTCGAATCAACCCAGAAGAGGTCGCGGCAGGCGGTGAAGACGTAGAGCGCAAGCGGCAGGACCCCGGCAAGCACCGGCGAGAGACGAGATGCGAGAGGCGAGAGGCGAGAGGCGGGAGGCGAGAAGCGAGAGGCGGACCGTGAACTGGTCACGGCGAAATTGTAGAGAGTCCGCGGCCCGAGTCAAACTGCGTTCTCCGGTCGAGCAGGTCTGGTGTTGACTGACCGCCGCCGCTTCGCTACGCTGAGATGTGAGTTTGCGCACCCAACCCCGAACGGAGGCAGGATGAAGTTGAGAGGACTCTTCGGTCTGTTTGGCATGGCCGCGGTCATTCTTGCGGCAGAGGGCCCGAGAATGGAAGCGCGGGTCTACTACGAGAGCCCGGAACAGGCGAGTGCGAAGCTGGGCGACCTGTTCGGCGAGCTGGACATCTGCACGGTCAGCCGCACCGAGGCGGGCCGGGATTTCCTGGTGATTGATACGGACGCCGAACAACTGGCGAAGATTGAGGCCGCCGGGCTGAGTGTCGAGATAACCTGGTCCGACATCCGCGAGAAGTTCCGGAAGATGACCGGCGTTGACCCGGACAGCACTGACGCGGGCCGGAACTTCGGTTACTTCTTTACGTACTCGGAGATGATTGACACGCTGCGCCGGCTGGCCGCGCTGCACCCGCAGATAGTCGATACTTTCAAACTCGGGCCGACCTTTCAGGGCCGGGCGCTCTGGGGCGTCAGGATATCGGACAACCCGACCGTGGACGAGCCTGAGCCAGAGCTTTTCATCAACGGCGCGACCCACGCCCGCGAGCCCCTGGGTACGCATGCCTGCATCAATTTCGCGTCGCTCCTGTGTCAGAACTACGGTACCGATTCGCTGGTCACGTGGCTGGTGCGCAACCGCGAGTTCTACATCATCCCGGTGATGAATCCTGATGGCTACGTGTACAATTCCGACTCGGGCGGCGCAAGCTCGAACTGGAGGAAGAACCGGAACGGCACTACTCCGCGTACCGGGCCGGGAGTGGACCTGAACCGGAACTATGGATATAAGTGGGGCTATGACAACAACGGGTCGAGCCCGACGCCGTCGAATGAGACCTATCGCGGTCCGGCGCGTTTCTCGGAACCCGAGACCCAGACCATCCGCAGCCTGCTGTACGCCCACAAGTTCAGGACCTGTCAGGATTTCCATACGTATGGAAGATACAACCTCTATTCCTGGGGTTACTACAACGGCATGCCTGCGGATAGCATGGTGCTCAAAGAGATGGGCGACACGTTCAGGGCGAACAACGGCTACACTACCGGGCCTTGCTACCGCGTGCTCTATGCCACGAACGGCGGCAGCACCGATTAC
>CAIVTL010000025.1 GCA_903908785.1 Caldifarciminota bacterium
AATTCGGGCATAAAACCTCATATATTTGTAATAAATAAACTAAATGATCCTGTTTGTTTTTGAGAAGAATTATAACTAATGATTATGTTGGTAGGAGGGTTCTTCCTGGTCGTTTCCGTTCCTCGAGACCTACTATCCACAACATCCCTAATGAGACAGACATCTACAACATCTACTGCGCTCCGCCAGGTATGACTATCCTACACGCAGACTACAAGCAGGCCGACCTCCGCCTCATCGCTCACATGTCAGGCGACCAAGAGCTCGTTAGGTGGTTGAAGGGAGACCCGCACGCAGAGGTAGTAAAAGCTATTCGTCACCTGAACGACGAGCAGTTGAAGGAGTTGGAGAAGCGAGACATCAATGAGTTCAGGCGGTCGAGACTCGCTGCCAAGTCGATCAACTTTGGCGCGTTCTACGGACGTGGAGCTGAGTCCATGGCGCCACAACTGGGACTTACAGTGAAGGAAGCTAGGTTGTACTTGCGTGAGTACTGGAAGCGTCTACCAGTCGCAAAGGCTTGGATGGATAGTCGCTTCAGTGAATTATTGGCTAACGGTCAGGAGTACATCGGGCCATTCGGTAACAAACGACGCTTCCCACTACTAGTATCCGAGTCGCATAGGTGGCGTGTAGGTACTCTTGGTGTCAACTTCCCTATCATGAGTTCAGTGAACTACCTAACGACTATGACGCACATTGCTGTAGTCAAGAACCTACGAGCTGTAGGTATACAAACGCTGGTATATCCACACATACATGACTCAATCAACGTATGTGTACCAGAAGATAAATTGCAAGAAGCGGCGCAGATAATCAAGGACACCATGAGTCAGGTACCTATAGACGCAGGATTCGATGGCGTTACCTGGCCCGTAGACGTGGACGCCGGAACTCATTGGGGTTCGATGGTTGCCGTCGAGAATCTCTTTGAGAGTTCGACGTAATTTTCGGTTGACCTTGTTATCCTAGGGGACTAGCATACTCCTGCAATAGGAACACGTCGAAAGGAGAAGCAGCTTCTACTCGGTAACGTTTCGTCTACTAGAGGAGGGTCGCAGTGACCGTCAATCCAGAGCGTGAGACCATCGTCAACTTCCTCGAGGCTGAGGACACCATGCAGATCTACACTTGCAACCGCAAGTGGAAGAACAAGCTCAAGAAGCTCGGCTTCGAGGCTTCTGATACGGATGCGCTCGGTGGCGAGCTCTTCGAGCTCCCGAGGAACTACCTGCAGATCAGGAAGCCGCGCGAGATGACGCCGGAGCAGGCGGAAGCCGGCCGTGAGCGCCTGCGCGCTGCCCGTGAGGCTGCGGGTGTCGGCGAGTTCAGGCCCAAGACGAAGAAGAAGGCTGTCGCCAAGAAGAAGGCCAAGCCGGTCGTCGAAGAGGTCGAAGAGGAAGATGAAGATCTCGAGGACGAAGACGAAGAGATCGAGGACGAGGACATCGATGACGAGGACGAAGATGAGGACGAGGACGAAGATGAGGACGAGGAAGTCGTCGTTGTCAAGCGGAAGCGTCCCGCCACGAAGGCTACCAAGTCGGCTCCTGCCAAGGCTCCTCTGAAGCGTGGTCGTCCGAAGAAGTAAGTCTTCTACAGTGAGATCTAACGTAGAGGGCAGTCAGCTACTAGCTGGCTGTCCTCTACTACTGGAGAGGAGCGTAGTATGAGCAAGAAACGCAAGTGGTACGAGACTGAGGACGTGATACTCACCATCGAACTACTTGACGAGAACGGTCGTACGCTCGTCGAGATGCCGCCGAGGAAAGTACCCGAAGGGGGGACACTCACCGTCGCAGATATCGAGGTCAAGACAGGTATCGACTTCGAAGGTGGCAAGGGCTGGATTCATGGCGTGTTGAGAATCAGGGTAGAGCGTTCATGAGCGCCGCAGACGAATACCGCAAGCTGCTCGACGACGCGAGGAACACAATGACCGGCAAGCTCCATATCAGCCCGAGGCAAGCCCTTGACGCGGCCGACGCCGCCATCGCCGAGCTTGAGGCCGAGGTCGAGTGCCTCAGCGGATCGGCGCTGTACAGGGAGTTGGTTGCGTACAAGGAGCGCCAGGAGGCCCGCATCGCCGAGCTGGAAGCCGACCGCAAGAACCTCATGCGGCGCCTATGGACGAGTGAAGAGAAGGCTGCGGGACTGGAGACCGAGCTGGCGATCGCGGATGACCGCTACAAGGCGATGGTGAAAAACGTGGCGGGGTATGAGGCCACCATCGAGGCAATGCGTGGCCAATACACGGACCTCATGATTGAGAACAAGCAACTACAGTCTTTCATCATCCACGACGGTGTGGCGCGTCCGTACAGTGTCAAGGCGCTTCAGGAGAAGCTGAAGCAGGCCGAAGCCGAGAAGGCAGATACGCAGGATGCCTATGGCCAGATGCGCCAAGTCGCCGAGTATTGGATGAAGCGTGCCGAACGGGCCGAGGCCGAGAGGGACGCCAATATCAAGGCTCGTAGTGAGGTCATTGCGGACTTGCAGGCCGAGCTGGCGGCGCTGAAGAAGCAGAAAGCGGAGGCGTGGAAGCCTTGCTGGAAGACGCATTACGAGGAGACGTTGCAGCGTGAGATTGATTGCCGGGCCGAACTGGCGGCGCTGAAGGCTCGGCGGTGCGAGACGTGCAAGTACGGTCAAGACAATCACACAGTGATCTCGACATTTTACTGCCACGAACACAAGAGTCAGGTGTACCCAACGGAGTCCTGCTCCCGCTGGAAGGCGCGGCCATGATCGAACACGGCAAGACCATAGATGTTGATGGTGCTATGATCGGGACGCATTCTGTTCGTGCCATGTTAGCCAGGATTGATGAGCTGGAGGCCGAGCTGGCGGCGCTGAAGGCTCGGCGGTGCGAGACGTGCAAGTCGCAAGAGGAAGGACTGTCGTACTGCTCGACCCTCGACGTGTTGACGACCGAGGGCTTCTACTGCGCTGATTGGGAGGCGCGGAGATGAGCGCCGTAGACGAGTACAAGCGGTTCCCGGTCAAGCTTCCCGGCTGGCGACCTATGGCCGACGCTGCTATCAAGGAGTTGGAGTCCGAGAACGAGCGGCTGAAGAACGGCACGTTCGGCTTGAAGTGGGCGATGGCCGACACTGCCGCGTTCGTCGAGTCTGCGCCATGGGAGGTGCTGCGGCAGGCGAACGCGCAACTGCGGTGCTGCGGCAACTGCAGCAACGCCGCCGCCTGCAACTGCCGGCAGTCCGACGGCCGCGGCATGGGCTGCGGCGGGGAGGCGTGGGCGCCATGAAGCGAGCTGAGATGAACCATCCCTGGCCCGTTACCGGTCGCAGTCCGCGGGTAGAGTCCATGCTTGACCGCTTCTCCGCCTTGCTGCCGCCGG
>CAIVTL010000026.1 GCA_903908785.1 Caldifarciminota bacterium
GACTTTGCCATTTCCCCTTTCCCCTTCCCTAACTTCGCCTCCTGCCACACCTCTTCCATCTCATCCAGGCTGACCTGACCTAGTTCCCGGCCCCGGGCCGCGAAATGCTCCTCGACGTACCGGAACCGTTTCCTGAATTTGGCGTTCGCATCTTTGAGCGTACCTTCGGCGTCGGCATCGAGGTGCCGGGCCAGGTTCACCAGCACAAACAGCAGGTCGCCGAGTTCCTCTTTGATTCGCGCCGGGCTCTTGCGCCCCCGCGCCAGTTCCTGTCGTAGCTCGCCAATCTCCTCCTCGACCTTGTCGAGCACGCGCTCCGGCTTGTCCCAGTCGAACCCGACCCGCCGGCACCGTTCCTGGATGAGCTGGGCCTGCTGCAGGGCAGGCATCGCCACCGGGATGCTGGAGAGCAGGCCACCACTCTTCTTGTGCTTCCGCTTGATTATTTCCCAGTTGGCCAGCACCTCGTCGGCGTCACGTACTTTGGCCGTGCCGTAGATGTGCGGGTGGCGCTGCTTGAGCTTGGTAACAATCCCTTTGAGGGAATCCTCAATCGAGATGCCGAGTTCCTTGCCGGCAACGTCGGCCAGGAACAGGCCCATGAAAAGGTAGTCACCGAGTTCCTCGGCAATCGCGGCCTTGTCGCGCGCGCGCAGAGCCTCGTCCAGTTCATAGGTCTCGTTCAGGATGAGCGGCCGCGTCGAGGCCACGGTCTGCTTCCGGTCCCAGGGACAACGGCGCCGCAGCAAACGGATAACGTCCATCAGTTCGGAAAACATTCCCGAGTCTAGCGGAGAGGATTCGAGGATTCAAGGAATCGAGGATTCGAGTGTTCCGGCTTCTGACACTGGAATCCTTGACCCCTTGATTCCTGGACCCCGCTCCTCTCTCCTTGACTTTTACGCGCGCTGCGATACCTTTTAGCTTGATGTTACCGGGCCGAACGTCGAAGATACCGAAATACAATCAGCTCTACTGCCTCCCGCCGTCTTCGACCGGCCACATAAGCTTCAAGGAGACAATTGAATGAACTCTGACCTGTTAGCGAAAACCGACCCGGAAGTGTTTGCGGCAATCAGCAAGGAAACCAGCCGGGAGCACAATAACCTCGAACTCATCGCCTCTGAGAACTTCTGTTCCGAGGCCGTGCTGGCCGCGCTCGGTTCGGTCCTGACCAACAAGTATGCCGAAGGCTACCCGGGTAAGCGTTATTATGGCGGATGCAAATGGGTTGACGTGGCGGAGAACCTGGCCATCGAGCGCGCGAAGCAGCTCTTCGGCTGCGACCACGCGAACGTCCAGCCCCATTCCGGCACCTCGGCCAACATCGCCGCGTACCTGACGCTGGCCAAGCCCGGCGACACCATCCTCGGCCTGAACCTGAGCCACGGCGGACACCTTTCGCATGGCCACCCGCTGAACTTCTCCGGCCGGTACTTCAAAGTCGTGCCATACATGGTCGACAAGGATACCGAGACGCTCGACTACGCGGCCATCCGCGCCCTGGCGCTGGAACACAAGCCGCGCGTCATCGTCTCCGGCGCGTCCGCCTACCCGCGCACGATTCAGTTCGACAAGTTCCAGGAGATTGCGGACGAGGTCGGCGCCGCTCAACTGGCCGACATCGCTCACATCGCGGGCCTGGTCGTGACCGGCCTTCACCCATCGCCCGTGCCGTATGCCGACATCGTGACCACCACCACGCACAAGACCCTGCGCGGCCCGCGCGGCGCCATGGCGATGTGCAAGCAGAAGTACGCCGAGGACCTGGACCGGATGGTTTTCCCCGGCACCCAGGGCGGCCCGCTCGAACACTGCATCGCGGCCAAGGCGGTTGCGTTCAAGGAGGCGCTGTCCGGTGACTTCAAAACGTACCAACAACAGGTCCTTGCCAATGCCAAGGCCCTGGCCGAGGCCCTGACCGCGTGCGGATTCCGCATCGTCTCCGGCGGCACCGACAACCACCTGATGATGGTTGACCTCCGGCCCAAGAAGATTACCGGCCGCGACGCCGAGCGCGTACTCGGCAAGGTCCGCATCACCGTAAACCGGAACACGATTCCCTACGACCCGGAGAAACCGTTCATTTCCTCCGGCATCCGGCTCGGCACGCCGGCGCTTACGACCCGCAACATGAAGGAACCGGAGATGAAGGTCATTGCCGGGCTGATTGACCGGGCAGTCACCGCGCGCGATAACGAGGCCGAACTCGACAAGGTCAAGGCCGAAGTCGGCGAACTGGTCAAGGGGTTCCCGCTGTATGCCGAGCGCCGGGCTGAGTACCGGGCGCTCGCCGGGGAGTAGTCGATGCCGGTATCACTTATTGCCGACCTCGAAGCCCGCGAAATCCTCGACTCGCGCGGCAACCCGACCATCGAAGTCGACTGCATCCTCTCCGACGGCACCATGGGCCGCGCGTCGGTCCCGTCCGGCGCCTCGACCGGCAAGTATGAAGCATGCGAACTGCGCGACGGCGACCCGAAACGCTACGGCGGACTGGGCGTGCTGAAGGCCGTGAAAAATGTCAACGTCACGATTCGCCGCCGACTGGTCGGCATGATTGCCACCAATCAGTATCGGATTGACCAGGCGCTCAAAGAACTGGACCCGACCTCGAACAAACGGAAGCTCGGGGCCAATGCCATCCTCGGGGCCTCGCTGGCGGTCTGCCGCGCGGCGTCAATTACCGCCGGCATCTGCGTCTACCGTTTTCTGGGCGGCGCCGGCACCATGGTCCTGCCCACGCCGCTCTTGAACGTCATCAACGGCGGCGCCCACGCCTCAAGCAACCTCGACGTACAGGAGTACATGATTGTCCCGGCCGGGTTCACGACGTTTCATGAGGCGCTGCGCGCCGCCGCCGAGACATACCAGCACCTGAAGAAGCTGCTTGAGAAAGCCGGGAAACCGGTCTCGGTCGGCGACGAAGGCGGGTTCGCCCCGCAGTTCCGCGACCACGAGGAGCCGCTTCAATACATCGAGCGCGCCATCGAGAACGCCGGGTATCGTCCCGGCGAGCAGGTCTTCATCGCGCTCGACGTGGCCCCGAGCAGCCTCTACCGCAAAGGGCTGTATCACTTCCGGTATCCCAAGCCGCATCTTGAGACCACGGACGAACTCATCGAGCAATATGAGAAGTGGGTTAGCAAGTACCCGATTGTCTCCATCGAGGACGGGCTGGCCGAGAACGACCGGGCGGGATGGAAGAAGCTGACGAGCCGACTCGGTAGCCGGATTCAACTCGTCGGCGACGACATCTTCGTGACCAACACGAACCGGGTGAAGCAGGGCATCCGCGACGGCATCGCCAACGCGGTACTTATCAAGCCGAACCAGGTCGGCACGGTCAGTGAAACCCTGGACTGCGTCAAGGTCGCGACCGATTCCGGCTATCGCACGGTCATCTCGCACCGTTCCGGCGAGACCAGCGACCACTTCATCGCCGACCTCGCGGTTGCGGCCAACTCCGGCCAGATTAAGACCGGCGCGCCCTGCCGTAGCGAACGCGTGACCAAGTACAACCGGCTCATCCGCATCGAAGAGGACGACGTCCTGCGCTATGCCGGCCTGCTGACGCTGAAGCGATGAACCCAGGCCAGCCAATCCTGCAGCGGCTGCTGCGGGTCGTGATACTGGCGGTGTTCATGGTGTTCGCGTTCTGGTTCCTGGGCGGGCCCAACGGGCTGTTGAGCATCGGACGGCGCAAGGCCCGCGAGCAGCGGCTCCGGGCCGACATCTCCGAATACAAGCAGCGGATTGGACAGGAACAGCAGCGGCGGGACTGGCTTGCGAACCCCGACTCGGCGTCCTTGCGCGCCCGCGAACTCTTGGGCGACCGACCCGAGGACGGAAATCCCAAACCCCAAATCCCAAACCCCAAGTAGGAGATTCCTGCCCGCAGACAGAAGTCTAGGGTCGGGAATTCAAAGTCGGCATTAGAACCTGCGGCCGGCCGGTTTCCGGGTGCCGCATCACAATCGGTTCTACCCCGTAGACGGACCGAATCAACTCACCGGTAATCACGCGCTCCGGCACGTCACAGGCAGCCGCCCTGCCCTTATCCAACAGCAGGATTCGCGAGCAGTAGAGCGCGGCCAGGTTCAGGTCGTGCGAAAGCAGGACGATGGTTCTCCCCTGCCGGTTCAACTCCACCAGGATACCGGCGATCATCTGCTGGTGAGCGATGTCGAGATGCGACGTCGCCTCGTCCAACAGGAGAATCTGCGGCTCCTGGGCAAGGGCGCGCGCCAGCACGACCCGTTGCCGCTCGCCTGCGGAGATGGCGTTGATGCGTTCGTCGCGCAGGAAGAGCGCATCGACGAACTTCAGCGCGCCGGTCACCACCTGCCGGTCGTGCCTGCCCGGGCTCTGGAACGTGCCCAGGTGCGGATTCCGACCCATCATCACGACGTCCGCAACGGTGTAGTCAAAGGCGAACGGATTCTCCTGGAGAACCACGCCAATGGTCCGCGCCGCTTCGGCCCGACCAATCAAACCCAGCTCCCGTTCGAGTATACGAACCGAGCCTCGCCCGGGCCGGAGCAGCCCGGCCATAAGCTTCAGCAGCGTTGACTTGCCCGCCCCGTTCGGCCCGATGACGCCGAGGAACTCGCCGGCCGCGACGTCGAGGTTGAACCCGTCGAACAGCAGCCGCTGGCCATAGCCGAACGAAAGGCCGGAGAGTTCGATGGCTGTCCTTGGGCTGCCGGCTTCTGGAAAGGGATCAAGGGATCGAGGGATCGAGGGATCAAGTGCAGGAATCGGATGCTGCGCCACTCTATCCCTTTGTCCCTCTATCTCTTTGTCCCTCTCATTTCCTTTCACAGCCGGCTCCTCAGCAGGTAGATGAAGAACGGCACGCCGACCAGCGCGGTAACGATGGAGAGCGGCAGCCCGCCGGGGACGATGTTGCGCGCGAGCACGTCCGAGAGCAGCAAGACTCCCGCGCCCGCCAGGAACGAACCGGGCAGCACGTTGCGGTGCGCCGGCCCGAAGAGCATCCTCACCAGATGCGGCACGACCAGGCCGATGAAACTGATTGCGCCGGTGAACGACACGACCATGCCCACGAGTAACGACGATACCACAAACACGAGCTTGGTGACGCGCTGGGTATCCACGCCGAGCGTTTCCGCCGCTTCCTCGCCCGATGACATGACGTCGAGCGACCGCGACAGGGAGAACAGCCAGCCGCAACCGGCAACCGAGAGCACTGCGACCACCCCGAACAGCCACACAGTTGTGCCGGTAAATACCGCCCCCAGGTGGCCCATCATCATGTACACTGCTTCGCCCAGCGTGCGCCGGCCGAGGATCATCGCCAGCATCACCAGGCTCGAGAACAGGAAGCTCATGATGACACCGGCCAGCACGAGCCCGGTGACCGTGACCCGGCCTCGCACGCGCGCCAGTGCGTAGACCACGAGCATCGTCGCCAGCGCGCCGGCAAAGCCACCCAGCGGTGCGAATGCACCGGCGGACCGGCCCAGCACCACGGTCAGGCTCGCACCCAACGCCGCCCCACTCGCCACGCCCATGGTGAACGGGTCAGCCAGCGGGTTCTGCAGCAGTCCTTGCAGGGACGCGCCCACGACCCCGAGCACGCCGCCGGCGATGATTCCCAGCGCCAGCCGCAGCAGCCGCAGGTCCATCACCGCGCTCAACCGGGTACCGGTGAAACCGCCGGGCCCGACCGCAACCGACAGGGCCGCGGCCGAGACGAACAGCAGGACCAGTCCTACCCAGCTCGGAACGACCCTGGCGTTCCCGTGAACTGGGACTCCGACTCCTCTTTCACTTCTCACTCTTCGCTCTTCACTCTTCACTCTTCCCTAATTCCCCGTCTGCCCGGGATGGAGCAGCTTTGCCAGCAGAACCACGCCCTCGACAATCCTTGGCCCCGGTCTAAAGAACAGGTCTTCATCGAACTGGTCGTAGACGCGGTCTTGCCTGACCGCGCTGATGCCTCCCCAGCCGATGCGCTGCGCAACGTCAGGGGCGCGCATGTCCGGGTGCAGCAGCAGAATCACCTGCGGGTCGGCCCTAAGCACGGCTTCCGGGTCGACAACCGGGTACTCCTGTAATGACGACTTGAAGACGTTCCGGCCACCGGCCCTCTCAAGCAGTTCGTTGATGAACGTGCCGCCGCCCGCGGTCATCAGCGGAGTCCCGGAAATCTCGATGTACACTCGCGGCGTATCGGCAAACGCAGGAACCGAATCCAGTCGCTGCCGCATGACTGCCATAAGACTCTCGCCCGACGCCCTCCGGCCGAGCAGCCGCGCCACCGTGTCAATCTCGTGAAACACCGCTCGGATATCAGCCGGCCTGGAGACATAGACCGGTATCTTCATTTCATTCAACTTCGCGAGCAACTGCTGATGGATGGGCAGAGTGAGGAAGACAAGCCCGGGCCGGAGCGCGACTATCCGCTCCAAGTCCGGGCTCATGAAATCCCCGACCCTGTACACGCTCTTCGCCGCTTCCGGGAAGTCGCACTGGTTCGTATTGCCGACCAGCGCCTTCCCGGCCCCGACCGCGTAGACAATCTCGGTCACGCTTGGCACCAGCGACACCACCCTCAACCCCGGCTGCACGCCCGGCTGTTTCTGGCAACCCGCCAAAAGCAGGATGACGATTGTCAGTAGAGGTACGCAGACACACCGCGGAATCCCTGCCGGCCAGCGCTGTCGGACAGGGGCCGCTGCGGCCAACCCCGGAACCCCAGACCCCCTGAACCCCTGCCTAGGCTTCATCCCGCGTCCGGTCAGAGCTTGCCCTGAGTTCCTCGGAGGGTTCCGGCTCCGGCATCGTCACGTTCGCCAAGCCCGGCTGATTCAC
>CAIVTL010000027.1 GCA_903908785.1 Caldifarciminota bacterium
AAACTCCAAGTTAGAGACCAGAATCTGCGTCATCTGCGTAATCTGCGGATAATCCTTTCCCAGCCTTGGCGAACTTGGCGTCCTTGGAGGTTCTACTCCGGTTTTCGGGCCGAGTCGGACGGTCGGTTCTGTTGGCTGGCTAGAACTGGTCGACGACGGTCCAGAAGAAGCGCGGGCCGAAGGCCTGCCGCACGGAGATACCGGCGAGCGGTTTCGCCATCAGGGCGTGATAGGCGTGATAGCGGAAGCGGAACCCACGCTCGCGGTAGATTCCGGCCAGGACCGGGTCGAGCACGTAGCAGTCAACCAGTCCCTTGCAGCCGGTGGCAACGATGCGGTCGAGCAGCCGTTCGTAGGCGGCGCGGTCCCGGGCGAAGAACTCCCGTATCCAACGGCCAAAGCTGTCCGGCTCGGTGACCGCGTAGCCGTCGCGGTCCACAAACACCTCGGTCCGACGTTGTTTGTACTGCCGCAGCCGGGCGGTAAGCCAGCCCGGCTCCCGCACGGACATGCCGGTCCGGCCGGCGGTAAGCTCCGCGAATAGCGCTTCGGCGTGAGCAAGGTCGGTGACGCTGGTGTGGTTCTTCTTCGGGCGTTTCCGGCCCGGGTCGAAGATGCGCTCGGTGCGGGGCGAGTCGCGGCCGATGACCGCCAGGTCCTCATAGCCAAGTCGGCGGTAGAGCGGGTAGGCGACCCAGTTCTTGTTCGTGAACAGGAACGAGAAGCGGCGCCCGGCCCGCGCCGCCCGGTCGTGGACGAAGCCAAGCAGTTCGCTAGCAAGACCGCGGCGGGCAAAGGCCGGGTGGGTGGCGACGTGATGCAGTCCGAGCGCGGTCTCGATGCTGCCGGAGCGCGTCCGCACCGGCAGGTCCATCACGCCGACGAACGCGGCCAGCGTGCGCCCGCGGTAGATTCCGAAGCCGAACTCGCCCTTCCGCCGTGCGTCCCACCGCTGAATCTCGGCCGCGTGCTCGGGCTGGGCAATCTCATTAAAGCACGCCTCCGCCAGCTCGAAGAAGTCGTGCGGGTTTCGGAGTTCGCTGGAAGGGACGATGGTCACAGGTCAGGGACTAGGGGTTGGGGGCGAGGGACTAGGGTGAAGCTTCAGCGGAGTCGGCGACGAGACTGACCTGGGTCGGGCCGACGTCGGCAAAGCCGCCCGTGATTTGGAACGCATACGTTGTGTCCCCGGCGCGGGCATTGACCGTGCCGGGGCGGAGCATGGCGAGCAACGCCGTGTGACCGGGCAGGATGCCCATCAGGCCATTCCATGCCGGGATGACCACCGAGTCAACCGGGCAGGAGAGGAGCGTGCCGGAGGGGGAGACCACCGAGAGAAGCAGGAGCGAGTTGCGGGTTGCGAGTTGCGGGTTGCGAGTTGCGGGTGAGTCGGCGTCAGGGGTTGGCATCCGGCTACTTGAGCGTCAGGGCCTTCGCCATGACGTCGTCGATGTTGCCGCACATGAAGCACGCTTGTTCGGGTATGGAGTCGTGTTTGCCCGAGATGATTTCGTCGAAGCCGCGGATGGTGTCCTTGAGCGGGACGTAGACGCCCTTGCGGCCGGTGTAGGCCTCGGCCACGAACATCGGCTGGGACAGGAAACGCTGTATCCGCCGCGCGCGCCCGACGATGAGTTTGTCTTCGTCGGAGAGTTCCTCCATGCCGAGGATGGCGATGATGTCCTGCAGTTCTTTGTGGCGCTGGAGAATGCGCTGGACTTCGAGTGCGACGCGATGGTGCTCGGGCCCGACTATGGACGGCGAGAGGATGGTGGAGTTGGATTCGAGCGGGTCGAGCGCGGGGTAGATGCCGAGCTCGGCGATAGCGCGCGAGAGCACAACCGTGGCGTCAAGGTGGCTGAACACGGTAGCCACGCCCGGGTCGGTGAGGTCGTCGGCAGGCACATAGATGGC
>CAIVTL010000028.1 GCA_903908785.1 Caldifarciminota bacterium
AAGACGGTGACCGAGCAGGGCATGAGCATCAGCCCGAACCCGCTGGCCTCCGGCTACGCGGTACTGCGCTACGGTTTGCCCAAGGCCGGTGCGGCGGAACTGAGTATCTACAACGTGGCCGGACAGACGGTCATGGTGCAGACGCTGGCAGCGAGTCGCAGCGGCGCGGTGAACCTGGACCTGCGGCACCTGAGTAACGGCGTGTATCTCGTAAAGCTCTCCGGTGAGGGCTACGTGAACTCGCAGAAGCTCGTGGTGCAGCGTTAGGGTATAGAACCGATAGGTCCAATCGGACCTGTTCAGGAGAGGCGGCCTTCGGGCCGCCTCTCCTGTTTCCGCCCATGCTTGACATCGAACCCGGGTGGGGTAACATCAATTAGAGTCCCACCGGCATCTACCGGGAATGCGGCTCCGGGTTCGAGCCGCAGCGCCGCAGGTCGGCGCTGTTCCGGTTTGTGGCGGCACGGGGCTCATAGGGCTTAACTCGAAAGGGAGGCAACGATGCGTAAATGGGCAATACTTGCCCTGATACTCGCGGCCGGCGTCGGGCTCGCCGCCAGTGGCACGGGTTCCACGCCGAAGGTGGCCGTGCCGTCCAGCCCGGCTGACCTGATGCAACTGAAACTGACCGACCCGGGCCGCTATCAGCAGATTACCGAGGGGCAGTCGCGCCAGGCCCCGCAGCCGCAGCCGGGTCAGTTGGACTATGCCCGCGGCCCGGACGCCGACGGCTACCGGTACCTGGATAACAGAGAGTCGGGCGGTCCGACCTATAGCTGGGACAGCTTCTACTCAACCTCGCAAACCGGCGATGACTCCTACTGGGCATTCGACTGGGGCTGGAACTTCACCTACCGCGGCGCCAGCTACACCGGCGCCTACGTCTACTGCAACGGCTACATCACCTTCGGCACGGTCGGCACCAGCTACTACCCGGACACGTTCCCGTCAACGAACAACAATCCCAACATGGTGGCGGGTTTTACGTATGACCTCTACTGCGACGGCACCGGTACCTTGCAGTACGGAACCTATGGTACGGCGCCGAACCGTAAGGCTGTCATTACCTGGAACAACGTCCGCTACTACAGCACAAACGGCGAACGCTTCTCGTTCCAGCTCATCCTGAACGAGGCGGACAACTCGATTGTGGCGCAGTACGCCACGCACTCCACCAGTTGGCAGTACTATCCGAACGTCCGTTCGGGCATGCAGAACTCGAGCGGCACGGTCGGCCTGAACTACCCGAACCCGGAGATTGCCAACAGCCGGGCCGTGAAGTACTCCAAGCCGTCGTTCCAGTACAACGTCGGCGTGACCGGCATTTCCAGCCCGCCTTCGCCCTGCTCGCTCGGCACCTATACGCCCGCGGCGAGCGTGAAGAACATGGGCACTTCGGCCCAGCCTTCTTCGTTCTACGTCAAGTACCGCGCCACCGGGGCCGGCACCTACACGGATTCCACGCTCGTGCCCACCGGCCTGGCTGCCGGGCGCGAGACCACCATCACGTTCACGCCCTGGAGCATCGCGGCCAAGGGCGCCTACACGGTGGCATGTTCCACCAAGTCGGCCGCGGACAGCGCCCATTCCGACGACAAGTACACGAAGGTAATCAAGGCCGGCCTGACGAGAGTGCTGTTCCTTACCGCCGACTACCCGCCGAACGTCAAGATGGTGGCCGATTCACTGATGAACCGGTTCCCTGACGACTTCCTGATTGACACCATGGACGTCGGCTACTACGGCACGCGTGGGGCTCCCAACGTGGACACGTTGCTCGCGCGGAAGTACCGGTGCGTCTGGACCTGGGCCAACTACGGCTACACGAATTCCGTGGCGTGCGGCGAATCGCTTGCCAGATACCTTGAGCGTAACGGCGGCGGCTGCATCGTCTCGCCGTTTGAATCCTACGATATGGGTCGGTTCACGTCGGTCTACACGCCGTGCAACTACCCGTTCAACACCTATGGCACCAGCTCGCTGGGTACGGTCCAACTGCCCGGTCACAAGATAATGGAGAGCGTCAACTCCATCAACATCAACTACTACGGCGGCAGCGTCAACACCCTTAGCCACACGACCGCGTACAAGGTGGCCGATTTCAACACCAGCTACATCCTGGCCGCCTGCAACGACACCGCCGGCCGCCGTACCGCGCTCGTAGACTTCTGGCCGACCAGCGGCTCCTACGGTTACCTCTCAGGCGACGCGTGGCGTCTGATGCGCAACGCGATCATCTGGGCCAGCCAGAATGACGACGTGGGTGTGACCAGGCTCGAGGCCCCGACCGGCATCGTGGACTCGGGTTCCTCGGCTACGCCGGCCTGCTCGACTTTCAACTTCGGCAACATGACCGAGACCTACCAGGTCCGGATGAAGATCGGCGCGACCTACAACGAGAGCACGTTGGTTACGAGCCAGGCACCGGGCGCCTACAGCTACGTTACGTTCCCGACCTGGACCCCGCTCGCGCGCGGCAACGCCGCGGTCTCCTGTTCGACGCTGCTCGCCGTCGACGGACGCAAGGCCAACGACAAGCTGACCGGTACGGCCTTCGTGCGCGTGCAGGACGTGGGTGTGTCGGCGCTGGCCGTCCCGCTGCCGGGCGGCAGCTACAAGTACGACACGATAATCACGCCC
>CAIVTL010000029.1 GCA_903908785.1 Caldifarciminota bacterium
CGAGAGCATCATGCGCAAGATAGCCAAATGTAAAGAAGCGTGTGACGCACTACACTAGATTGCAGATTGCGGATTGCCTGCAACTGCCAGCCGATTGACAACCGCGCCCGCCCATTGGTCTTCCCGCCCGCAGTGCGAACTGCTGAGCCCCGCCCCTTTCCGTTCGGCAATCAGCAATCTAGAATCTGCGATCTGAAATCGGCTCGCCGCGAGCCTCCCCCGCCGCCTTGACATCCCGGCCCGAATTGGTAGCATTCGCTTGATGCGAACCCCGCCCCGCCCGGCCTTGAGGGGAACGCAATTGCTAATTACGTCACCGGAATCATGAAAGAAGGAAATTCCTGTCCATTGGGACTCCCAGGATGAGAATATGAAAGAGTCGGGCGCGAGCCACGGCCCGTCGGCGTCGGAGCTCATCTCGAGAAGAATCGCCGAACTCGGGGACTGGCGCGGGAAAACCCTCAGCCGAATGCGCCAGCTCATCACGGAAGCAGACCCGGACGTCGTCGAGGAGTGGAAGTGGGCCAATCCGATTTGGTCACACGACGGCGTCATCTGCACCGGTGAATCCTACAAGAATGCCGTGAAGCTTACTTTCTCCAAGGGCGCGTCGCTGAAGGACCCGGCCCGTCTCTTCAACTCGAGTCTCGACGGGAACGCACGTCGCGCTATCGACATCCACCAAGGAGAAGAAGTCGACGAACCCGCCTTCAAGGCGCTCGTTCGCCAGGCGGTCGCCCTCAACAGTTCCGGCAAGTCGAAGCCTCCGATGAAAGCAAAGTCCTAAGGGATTCCGCCCCTGAACAGGTCAGACATCAAGGCCGAACTGGGGACAGGCAGCCCTGAAACGGGAAGTCTCGGGACATCTTGTATGTCCCGGGGAATTCAGACATGGTTGCGCGCAGCGTCAGTGGTCCGGATGACCGTACGAGGCGCATTCACAACGCGATAGAAACGGAGTGTGTGCTATGGTGAGTATCCGAGACAGGGCAGGTAAGGTCGTACTCGCGGTGCTGCTGGCGGCAACGCCGCTGCTCGCCCAGTGGTCGTTGCAGGTTCAGATGCCGAATGCCTATCCGACGCCCTACACTTCGGACTGGGAGCAGCTTCCGGGCATCGTGAATATCACCGTCCAATACACCGGCACCGAGGCGAGCACCGTTCAAGTGCTGAGTCATGCGGTATCGGTCGAGCATGGCGAACTGGCGACCGGCAACTCGGATGACATCGTTTTCGGCGGCCCCCAGACGGTTCACAAGGACAACCGGGATTTCTGGAGCTACCACCACATCACGTACAACAGCCAGTATCACGACCAGATAGTCCAGACCGGACGCCTGCTCGAAGGCACGTATGACCTGCACGTCAAGCTGGTGCGCGTGGGGACCAACGAGTCCCTGGCCGGCGCTACGAAACGGTTCTACATCCTGAGCTTCAATGCCCCCTCGCTCATCGCGCCGGCGAACCACGACACAGTCCAGGTCTCGTTTCCATCGTTCATGTGGAGCCCGGCGACTACCCACCCGGGCTTCGTGACAAAGTACGACTTCCGGGTCTGCGAGATGCTTTCGAACCAGACGCCGGAACAGGC
>CAIVTL010000030.1 GCA_903908785.1 Caldifarciminota bacterium
ACCAGCGATCCAGGCTATCATCATTCTTATGTTTTAGATTATAATGGCGATGAGTTAACTGATAGTTTAATGGCGGTTTATTTCAACCGTATTAACGCTTACAAGATTTTTGTCTTTGAGCCTTGTGAGTCCTGGGGCAATGGGGTTGGTCATGATTCATCCGGCTTTGCTACTTGGCTGGGCTACAATGCTCCGGACAGCATTAGTCACAAAACGATTTTTTTGTCCGCCTCTGGTCCGCGGCCAGGCTGGTGTAGCATGGTTTGTGACAATCGAGCTTATTCAGGTGGCCCCTACATACAAGGCCTAGAGAATGAACAGTACGATGGTTCTATGTATGCTCATGCCGAGTTTATTTTTCATATGTTAACTGGTTTTAATGGCGGGGCTGAACCGTCTGAATACTATTCGCACCATGGCGCACCGGGTTTCTTCTTTGACTCCACTGATGTCAATCGCGATAGTCAGATTTCCGTGGCCGAAGCTTTCAACTGGGATCGTCGTCGCAATTCACAACTCGGCTACGAAGACAACCAAATGTTGGACCTGGGCAGCTTGGCCGACAGTATGATCATCTGGCCGCACATCGGCTGGATAGAATCAACTGGCATTCAGGAACCACGAGTTATTACACTTCTCAAAAACGAACCTCTACTTCGCCCGACAGTGATGTCTGGCGCTTCTTTCTCAACCTGGGCTCGACAGCAAGCGAACGTGACTATCTATGACCGGTCAGGACGACAAGTGCAACCGCTTCAGGTGCGCTCAGGAGTTTACTTCTGGCGCGCCCAGATCGGTTCAACGCACAAGCTTGTCCTGACCGATTAGGGGAACAGGCGGCCGTCATTCCTTTGTCCTGCTGTGTGGTACCAGAGATAGCGAAACGTCGCATAGCCAGGCTGTGGCCTTGACCACTGAACGGTCCTCAGGTATCATGGCACATGAGTAGCGTGACTCGAATGACGAAGGATCAGTTCCGAGAGATGCTCGGGGACACCATAGAGCAGAAGCTGATTGAGCTGCTCGGCGACCCTGACGACGGACTCGCCATTAGAAGCTCCGTTCGTGCGCGGCTCCTGCGCCAGAAGCGCATGGTAGCGCGTGGCGAACGGGGTGAACCGCTTGAAGACGTAGCCCGGCGACTTGGCCTCCAGTAGCGGTGACGTTGCGCGTTCGCCTTCTGGATGCGGCGGCCCGGGACTTGGGGCGGCTCGACAAACCTGCGGGGCGACGGGTCGTCGAACGCATCAACTGGCTGGCATCGAACCACGCCACAACCCGGCTTGAGGCATTAAGCGGCAGCCTGGCCGGATTCTACAAGCTTCGAGTTGGTGACCTCCGGGTTATCTACGAGATACTCGACGCGGAGCAGACTCTCATCGTCCACGCGATTGGCCACCGTCGCGAGATATACCGGAAACGCTGAAAAGTCTGCGACGGGAAACGAGGCCATGACACTGAACCCTGCCGGGCCGACGGGCATTAATCCCTCCTGACCCACTAGATAGTCTATGAAGGCTATGCTGCTCGCCCGCGTCGGCCGCGCGGAAAACACGCCGCTCGAACTCCGCGACCTGCCTGAGCCGGTCCCGGCCGCGGGCGAGATACTCATCAAGGTTTCGGCCTGCGGAGCCTGTCACACCGAACTCGACGAAATCGAAGGCCGGACCTCGCCGCCGAAGCTGCCGGTCGTGCCGGGACACCAGGTCGTCGGAAGGGTTGCCGCCGTAGGGGCTTGGGACACAATCCCGATTCCGCAGAAGGAATCGGGTTATGTCCCGCGCGTCCCGCGATTTCGGACGGGCGACCGGGTTGGTGTTGCCTGGATATTCTCGGCTTGCGGCACGTGCGAGTACTGCCTGCGCGGCGAGGAAAACCTCTGCCCTGACTTCAAAGCCACGGGCCGCGACGTAAATGGCGGGTATGCCGAGTACATGACCGTGCCCGAGGGTTTCGCGCACCCGATTCCGCCGGCGTTCTCCGACGTGGAAGCCGCACCCTTGCTCTGCGCCGGAGCGGTCGGCTATCGCTCGCTGCGATTGACCAACATCGGTGACGGCCACAGCCTCGGCCTGACCGGCTTCGGCGCGTCAGGACATTTGGTACTGAAGATGGTGCGGCACCAGTATCCCAATACGCACGTCTATGTGTTCGCCCGCAGCAGAGAGGAACAGGTCTTCGCCCGCGAACTCGGCGCGGCCTGGGCCGGCGATACTGCGGACATGGCACCTGAACTGCTCGACGCCGTGATAGACACGACACCGGTCTGGAGTCCGATTGTCGCGGCACTCAGCAATCTGAAGCCCGGCGGCAGGCTGGTCATAAACGCCATCCGGAAAGAGGAAACCGACAATGCCGCGCTGCTCGGGCTGGACTATGCGAAGCACCTGTGGATGGAAAAGGAAATCAAGAGCGTGGCCAATGTCACGCGTCGGG
>CAIVTL010000031.1 GCA_903908785.1 Caldifarciminota bacterium
CATGGTCATCGCCCCGGCTAAAGCAAACAGGACAACTACCACAACCGCGATTCTCACGGCGTCTCCTTTCCTAGCTTGACGAGCTTGCATTGGCAACTGCGCCCGTTGGTTTCGAGCCGCGGGAATTCCGGGGACATAAGCATCAATTATGCATCCGTCAAGGCCGGGGCGCAGCGCGCGGAACGATGAGCGATAAGTGATGAGTGCGGATTCACGGTTTGCGGCTTCGCCGGCGGGCAGGCTTGGTCGACGGCTTGTCGTGGGCCGCGGGCGGTTCCTCCAGTACTTCCGCGGGGGTCTTCCTGCCCCGTTCGGTCCGGTCGAAGTCGGTGTCGAAGCTGACCAAGGTCAGGTCGTGCTTCTCGGCCTCGACGTACTGGTAGGCGTCGTCGAAGTCGAGGTTGAAACCGCGCATCACACCAAGCACGCGTTCGCTGTCGGTCGGTAGAAGGGCGACGAGTCCGACGGCTCCGTCTTGGAACGAATCGCGGACAAAGGCCAGAAGTGCTGCGTCCAGTTTGTGCCGCGTCAGAGCCAGACAGACGCTGTGAAACGAGTAATCGGTAAGGTGCAGATACTCGGACGGGACGTGAGACAGGAAGCTACCCACTTCCGCTGACCTTTTCTGCGCCAGAATACGCTCAAGCCAGACATTCGTGTCTATCAGATACACGCGCTAGTCGCCCCGCCACTCCAACGTTTTCTTCTGCAACTCCAGGGCGGTGTATTGGTCGCGGTACTCCTTCATCGCTCCGGCCCAGTCTTGCCGCAGTCGGTACCCGGCCTTGGACCTGCGCCGCTGGGCGAGGAATTCGATGAAGTCCGACACTTCACGTTGCAGGTCCGCTGGAAGCTCGGCCGCCTGTCGAAGGGCTTCATCAATCATTATCATTCTCACCTCGAGAGGAAACAGGACATTATGCGCGAATCCAGAGCGAAGTCAATCACTCGGGGATTCCCAAGAACCGAGATAGGATTAACCACAGAGGCCACCGAGAGCACTGAGTCGGGTGAAGGTCGGGATTCCGCTCCACACTCTCCAAATCTCTGTGTGCTCTGTGGTTCAATATCGGATTTGGGGGGATTGAGGAACTCGGCACGGAGTTGTTCTTCTTTGTAGTCGCCGGACTGGAAGACCTTGCGGTTTTGGTCGAAGCGGTCGACCAGGCGTTTGACGGCGTCGGGGGCAGGCGTTCCCATAGGCGTGAGGATATGTCGAAATGGCTGAGAGTCAAGCCGCGCAGCGGCGCGGGAGAAGGCCTGCGGCTCACGGGTTGCGGGCGGCGGGCGGTCAGCGGTTGCGGTACTGTCGGGCGGGGCGGTCGTGGGCGATGATGTTGTCGTCGGGGTTGGTGGCGAACCCGATCTTGCGGCGGGGCGGAGCGGGCGGGGTGATGAGGCTGCGGATGGCGGCCAGCAGGGATTGGATGCTCTTGTCATGGATAGTAACTCGGCTCTCCAGCTCAGCGAGCTTCAGGGCAAGCCGGCGATGCGAAGTCAGTATCCGGCTCATGCGCACGAACGCGCGCACGACAAACACGCTTACCTCAACCGCCCGGTCGGTATTCAGCACGCTCGCAGCCATGACCGCTCCGTGCTCGGTAAAGGCGTAGGGAACGTAGCGCCGTCCGCCCCGGCCCGGTCGGACGTTTGAGGTCGCAAATTGCGACCTCAAAGCAGTCCATTCTTCGTCGGTCAACTCAAAGGCGAAGTCGGCCGGGAACCGTCTGATGTTCCGTTTGACCTGTTCGTTCAGGCGTTTGGTCGTCACACCATAGGCTTCGGCGAGGTCGTGGCTGAGGATGACGCGCTTGCCGCGTATCACGACGATGGTCCGGTCGAGCTGTTCCACCGGTATCAGGTAGCCGGAGTCTTTGGGCGCGGTCACGGGCAGAGGATACCGGCGGGGCGTGCTGAGTCACGGCGCACGCGCGACGGAGTCGTCGGGTTTGGCCGGATTTGGCCCTGCATCAGTAGGGATGTCAGGCGCAGAAGGGCGTCAGGCGCGTTTCCCATCAGGGGTTGAGGATAGCCGGAGCAGGTGAGGAGTCAAGTCAAAAGGCAAAAGCTAGAAGGCAAAACCGCAGACTGGAGCGGAAGACGGAGGACGGAAGACTGAGGACGGAAGACGGAAGACGGAAGACTGAGGACGGAAGACTGAG
>CAIVTL010000032.1 GCA_903908785.1 Caldifarciminota bacterium
CCCGCCTCTACCCGCTCGACAAACCCACGCACGCTGACCAGCCCCTGTTCCAGCTTGAACACCGGGTAGCCAACCAATTGGCCCGGACCGTGAAACGTAACGTCGCCACCCCGCTCGATACGGTACAGCGCCACGCCCCGGCGCGCGAGTTCGGCTTCGCTCACGAGCAGGTTTGATGCGTCCGCCGACCTGCCGAGCGTGATGACCGGCTCGTGCTCGACCAGCACCAGGACGTCGGGTATCGCGTCCTCGGCGCGGAACCGCCACAGTTCGCGTTGCAGTTCGAGCGCCCGGCCGTAATCGACCCGACCCAGGCTGAGCAGCCCGGCGCTGCCCCTACCGGTTGACAATGTGGACTGCTTTGGAGTGAATGGCCTCGGCTGCTTCGAAGAGCAGCTCGCTCATCGTCGGGTGGGCATGCACGACACTGCCGATCTCGGCAGCGGTCAGTCCCAGTTCGACCGCGACCGCGGCCTCGGCAATCAGGACATCGGCCCCGGGCGCGGCCAGTTGCACGCCCAGCACCTTGTCGGTTTCCGCATCCACAACCATCTTGCACAATCCGTCGCTCCGGCCCAGGGTCAGGGCCCGCCCTACTGCCGCCAGCGGTACGTGACTCACTTTGACCTTGAGACCCTGGCTCGCGGCCTCGGCCTCATTGATGCCGACCGACGCGACTTCAGGGTCGGTGTACACGCAGGACGGAACCGCCTTGAACCGCCACTGCCGGGCACCGGCAAGGGACTCGGCCAGCGCGATTCCATCAGCCATGGCCCGGTGCGCCAACAAGAGGCCCGGCTTCACGTCGCCAATGGCATAGATGTGACTGGTGCTGGTTCTATACTTCTGGTCTACCGCGATGAAACCTCGCTCATCAACCCGGACCCCGGCCTTGTCCAGTTCCAGGCCCGCGGTAAGCGGCTTGCGCCCGACCGCGACCAGCACGCCGTCCGCCTCAACCGCGGACTCGGTATCCCCGCTTGCGAACCTGACCTGCAGCCCCGGCTCACGGTCCAAGCCCGATACCTTTACCCCGAGATGGAACTCAACGCCCTCACCCTCCATCGCCTTCCTGAGCGCGGCGCTGACCTCGACGTCAAACCCGGGCAGCAGTTGCGGCATCAACTCGAGCACGGTCACGCTTGCGCCCAGCCGCCGGAAGACGGTTGCGAACTCAAGACCAATGGCACCGGCACCGATGACGACGACCCGGCCCGGAAGCCGGGTCAGGTTCAGGGCGCCGGTCGAGTCCAGCACGTGCCGCCCGTCCGGCTCGAACCCCGGCAGCACGGTCGGCTGGGAACCGGTCGCAATGACGATGCTGTCCGCGCTCATCTCGACCTCGGTCCCGTCCGGCTGCGCGACCATGACCCGCCGCGCGTCGAGGAACCGTGCCGTGCCCTTGACAACCTCTACGCCGTTCGAACGGAGGAGGAATTCGACCCCGCGCACCAGCCGGTCGACAACCCGTGTCTTCCAGCCGTACAGAGCCTGGATGTCAATCTGCGGCCGGTCGAATACGATGCCCATGCGCCGGGCTTCGGCCGCGTTGCGCACTGTGGCCGCCGCGTGCAGCAGCGACTTCACCGGTATGCAGCCCCAGTTCAAGCAGATGCCGCCGACGCGCTCCCGCTCGACGACGACGACCTTCCGGCCGAGTTGCGCCCGCCGTATCGCGCCGACGTACCCGGCCGGCCCGGCACCGATTACGAGGACGTCGACCTTGCGCGCTACGCTCATCGGGGACAACGAACTCCGAAACCCGAATGTCTAGTCAACAGCGAAGCGGAAGAAATGACCCACGACCGGACAGATTCGGGAGCCGAACGTCGGATCATTGGGGCTTGAATCGTCATGCGGATTTCGCCATTCGTCATTCCGGTCCTCTATCTACCACGCCGTGCCCTTAATCAGCTCGGACGCGATGACCAACCGCTGGATCTGATTCGTGCCCTCGTAAATCTGCGTAATCTTCGCGTCACGCATCATCTTCTCAACCGGGTAGTCACGCATGTAGCCATACCCGCCGAGAATCTGCACGGCATCGGTCGTCACCTTCATCGCCGTGTCCGAGGCCAGCACCTTGGCCATCGAAGCGATTGCCGAGGTGTTCCTCGCGCCCGCGTCCGCGGCTCGTGCCGCCTGGTAGATGAGGTTGCGCGACGCCTCGACCTGAATTGCCATATCCGCGAGCATCATCTGCACCGCCTGGAAGCTGGCAATCGGCGCATCGAACTGGATTCGGGTCCGGGCGTATTCCAGCGCCTCGTCCAGCGCGCCCGCCGCGATGCCCAAGGCCTGCGCGCCGACTCCGGGCCGGGTCCGGTCGAACGTCCTCATCGTATGGATGAAGCCGTGCCCCTCTTTGCCGCCAATCAGGTTTGCCGCCGGCACGCGGCAGTCCTGGAACACGAGTTCCGCGGTCTTGGAGCAGCGGATGCCCATCTTGTCCTCAATCTTGCCGTAGGTGAAACCGGGCGTGCCGTCCTCGATGATGAACGCCGAGAGCCCGCGCGCGCCCCGGGACGGGTTGGTGCTGGCGATGACGGAGTAAATCTTCGCCACGCTGCCATTGGTGATGAACTGCTTGGTACCGTTCAGCACGTAATAGTCACCGTCGCGTCGCGCCCGGGTCTTGACGTTGCTCGAATCCGAGCCGGCGTTGGCCTCGGTGATGGCAAACGCCGCCAGTTCGCCCGCCGCCAGCCGGGGCATGAACCTGCGCTTCTGCTCCTCGGTCCCGCCGATGAGTATCGGGAACGCGCCCAGCCCGCACGCCGCGTAGCACAACCCGGCCGCCCCGTCAATCCGGCACAACTCCTCGACGACGATGCACATCTCCATGATGCCGCCGCCCAGTCCGCCGTAATCCTCCGGGAAGTAGACTCCCATCAGACCAAGGTCGGCCATCCCCTTCATCAACTCAAAGGGGAATTCGCCGGTCCGGTCCAACTCGGCCCGGACCGGCTTCATCTTCTCCTGGGCGAAACGGCGCGCCAGGTCTCGAATTTCCTTCTGCGTATCGGTAAAGAAATACTCCAAACTGTGCTCCTTTGAAAACCTGTTAGCAGCTAGCAGCGAAGAGCTAGCGAGAGAACCGCGGGACCGCCAACTCCTGACTCCTAGCCCCTAACTCCTAACTCTTAACTCCTAACTACGAATCCCGCTGCTGCCGGCCCGCTGCCGGACTTCCGCCGCTACCCGTTCAACCGCCGGCCTCATCTGCTCCAGTGCCCGGCGATATACGTCAATCGGCCCGCCGAACGGGTCATCAACCTCTTCATCCCGGCCCACGAACGATAGCAGCAGCCGCGTCCGGCCGGCCGCATCCGGTACCAGTTCCACGACCCGGTCCCGGTGGTACTGCTCCATCACCAGCACGAGGTCAGCGGCCCGAATCATCTCCGGCTCGAGCTGCTGCGCGCGCTGCCGGGTCAGGTCCAGCCCGGCCTCGCGCATCACCTGCACCGCGTTGGCCGTTGCCGTATTGCCGACCGGCGCGCCGGTGCCGGCCGAATAGACGAAGGCCGTCGTTCCCTCCAGCAGCGCCGCCAGCAGGCCATGGGCCATCGGGCTGCGGCAAGAATTGCCGGTACACACTACCAGCACCGAAAAGAACAGGCCCGGGCCCATCCGCACCAGTTCCCCGAGTTTCTGTTCGAGGTCAAGTATTGCTAACTTTCCCCGCCTGTCAACGATGGCCGGGTGCGCGCTGAAGTTCACCACGGTCGGGCCGGGGCCGCCCACTCCGCCGGTGACGACAATCGAAGCCAGGTTGCCCAGTTCGTCAGCCAGCGCGCCCGGCTCGGTCTCCTCTTCGGGCACGCCGAACCAGACCTCTTGACCGGCGCGCCTGACAATCTCCTGCGTGAGCGGTTCTGCGGCAAAGGCCACGCCAGGCCGTCCGGCGCCGAACCGGCCGACCACCGGCCCGCCCATTACCTTGAACACGAGTTCGCGATAACCCGGCTCCGTGCCGGCCAGCTCGGGCTCGATCTCATGGGTCCCGGTCACCAGTCGGTGCGGGTCGCCGAACCCGGCGAGTCCATCGCCACTCCGACTGAGCACGCAATACCCGCCCAACATTGGGACCACGGCCGGCCCGCGAGCCAGTTCGGCCGCAACCTGCCCGGCGACGTCCGCAAGGTTCTTCTGCTGGAATCTGACGAACTTCGGCACAGGCGAAAAGTTAGAAGTCAGGAGTTGGCAGGTAGCAGTCGGTTCGTTTCCTCACTAACTCCTCACTGTCAACGGCTAGCTTGCCCTCTTGTTGCTTCGGCTCTGAGTCCCCGGGCGCCGATGTCGCGGCGGTAGTACATCCCTTGAAAGTGAATCCGTTCCAGCGTCTTATACGCCCGGTCTTTGGCCTCGGCGAGCGTATGCCCGATGCCGGTGACGCCCAGAACCCGCCCGCCGCTCGTCACGACCCGGTTCTCGTCCAGCCGGGTCCCGGCATGGAATACCACGGCCTCGTCGCGGCCGACCAGGTCCCCGGTTATCTGCATGCCCTTGCGGTACGACTCGGGATACCCTTCTGCTGCCGCGACCACACACAGCGCCGCGCGGTCAGCGGCGACTGCGACTGCGTGCTCGCGGAGCCGGCCATCGATACAGGCCATTGCCAACTCGGCAAGGTCGCCTTCCAACAACGGCAGGATGACCTGGGTTTCCGGGTCCCCAAACCGACAGTTGAACTCCAGCACGCGCGGCCCCTCCGCGGTCAGTATCATACCCGCATAGATAACCCCGCGGTAGTCAATCTCGCGCCTGGCAAACTCGGTGAGCAGGGGCAGGAATACCTTCTGCTGGACTTCAAGCTGCAGCCCCATGCTCATTGCCGCCGCCGGCGCGTACGCGCCCATGCCGCCGGTGTTCGGACCGCGATCGGCATCGAACGCGCGCTTGTGATCTTCGGCGGATCCCAGGGGGATCACGTTCCGGCCATCGGTCAGAACGAAGAACG
>CAIVTL010000033.1 GCA_903908785.1 Caldifarciminota bacterium
ACCCCATCTTGACAGTCGGGAAGAACCAAACACACGCATCCCATTGCTCTGTCTTGAGCCGGAAGCCCCAGCAGTCGTCAACCCGAGTAAGGCCACGCAACACTTTCCCGATGTACTGCGTACTCTTGTCGACGTATGACCTCCCATCGGTGAGGATAAACCGGCGCTCGCGGTCAAGCATCATGAACTGGTCATCAACGCGAATCACGCTCGCAGCGGCAATCAGTCCAAGATTCATCGTGCGTGTGGGCGAGAACCCCACGTTGACGTTGTTCATATCGGCATCGGGCACGAACACCTGGAGGGTTTCCGAACCGAAGCAGTAAAGTTCGTTCGTGTTGTCCCACATTGCTAGGATCGGATCTGGCCGCGCTGAAGTGGTCATGTAGTTCAGTGGATCCCAGACCTCATGTCCTGCGTCTCCGCCGAACCTGTCCAGCGGAAGCGACCATTGGAAATCACCCGACGTTCCCGCGTTCGATACCACGATGCGCGTTGCCAGGCTTGCCACGTCAGTCGACCGGGGCGGCGGCGCACCTACGAGGCCAAGCCTGCCTGACAGTCCCACGCCCACCCACTTTTGCGGGTAACCACCGTTGACCACGACGCACTTGCTCGCCGTGGTGACGAACGACGGCCGCAAGTTTCCGTCCATCATGGTCAGCGGCTGAGCGAGGTTAGACAATGGCATTACAAGACCGGGTGCCTGCCACGCCCACACGCGACGATCGGCGGTGACGTACACCAAATTGGTGCCGAACTGCTGCATACCGAGGATAGGCGAGGCCACGGGTGCAACGGGGTAGTCATCCCACGGCTCAAGCCCTGGACGCGAACGCACGGAGCCTGTAGCGTCGTGCAAGACGTTCGCCATCAACTGCGTAGCGCCGCCCAAAGCCTCAAGCCCTGAAGCCTGGCCAGCGGTAAAGTTTATGGACCCGGTTGCCATGTTAGTAGGGTGCCGCCATCAACGCGCCCGACACGCAGTAAGCGTACCATTTCGTTCCTACAAACTGAAACTCTTGGAAGTATGTTCGAGATGCGGCGATAGCACCGATCGCCTCATACGGAGTAGCTGCGCCAACATAATCTGCACTCCATGTCGCTCCCGTAATAGTAGTGGCTGCACTCGCCTGGATAGCAAAAAGTATACGTTGCCCCTCAATCGGTGTCCCAGAGGGCGTGTTAACAGTCACCGCCGCATTCCCGGCAACCGTGCATTTAAGTACCTGCGTATGCCCCGCGCCACTCTCCGGAGTCCACGATGGAGTGGCGCTGCTGGAGATCGTCTTTGCGATAATGTCGATCGGTTCCGCGTACTGCTCCCACGATGCCGACGTGTCATGACGGTTTCTCACCCACCCACGCGAGTTGGCGATATCTATCACGTAGGCGTCGGTAGAAACCGTCTGGAAGTCGTAGGTAGTCGGAGTTGTCGACGAGCAGCAGACCGCCCCGCATCGGTTAGAAGTCCCTTGCAGCACGTAACTGATCCCGCAGTTCACGGCTCTGCACGTTGTAAAGACAGCATCGGAAACCCCGGAACCCACAATAAACCCGTAGGCGATCGCGTTCGCTGCGGTCCCTATCGCGTAGCAGTTGGTGACGCTCGATGTGTCCCCGAAAATGTAAAAGCCAAACGTGCAACTGTCGGAGCGCACTAGGCAGTTCTGTGCGGTACAGAGGCCGCCAAGGATGAACCCGTAGGTCATCTGATTGTTCATGGCGACTGCGGTACAGTTTATAAAACTCACCCCAAGCGCCGCCCCGGCGTTGTAAGCGTCAACGGCGTCGGTGACGGTGACGTTCTCGATGACACACCCGTTCCCGCTGTATATGAGGAATCCGTCGCCGTCATTGATTGCATCAATCGAGAAGTCCCGGAAGCG
>CAIVTL010000034.1 GCA_903908785.1 Caldifarciminota bacterium
CTGTCCTTGTTGATGGCCACGATGGTCTTGGAGTTAATCATGCCGACAAGGTGCTGGATTGCGCCGGAAATGCCGCAGGCGATGTAGAGCGACGGCGTGACGACCTTACCGGTCTGGCCGACCTGGAACTGGTGGTCGCGCCAGCCTGCGTCCACCGCGGCCCGGGATGCGCCGACCGCCGCGTTCACAACCGCGGCCAGCTCTTCGAGAATCGGGTAGTTCTCCGGGCCTTTCATGCCGCGGCCACCGGAGATGATGATATCGGCCTCGGTTAGCTCAACGGTTTTGATGACCGCTTTCACGATTTCCGCGACCTTGGTGCGCAACTCATCGGGCCGGGCATCGCTTGCGAGAATCTGCGCGCCCTTGTCGTTCTCCGGCTGAGCGCCGTAGGCGCGGGGGCGCATCGAGATGATGAGCGGGTTGGCTGAAGGTGCTGTCACCCGGGTGATTGCCTTGCCGGCATAGACCGGCCGGGTGAGGATGGGGTTGCCCGCATCGTCGAACTCAAGCGCGGTGCAGTCCGGGATGATTGCCGTTTCGAGCCGGGCGGCCAGGGTTGCACCGAGGTCCTTGCCCATGACTGTGGCCGAGAGCACGACCGTGTGCGGATGATGCTTGCGGCAGAGCTTCTCCATGGCTCCGGCGTACCCGTCCGACGTGTAGAACTCAAGGCCCGGGTCATCGACGGTGATGACCTTGTTTACGCCGAACTTCACGATTTCCGGCGCAAGGCCGGCAATTCCCGACCCGAGAATCACCGCGGCCAGTTCGCCGCCGCGCTTCGCGGCAATCGCGTACCCGACGCACAAGGCTTCGAACGCGACCTTCTTAAGCCTGCGCTCACGCTGTTCGCAGAATACAAGTACCATCAAGTTGCTCCAGTTCTGTCATCTTGGGAGTGCCGCGCCGTTGGGGGACCATCTGACCGCGCACTCCCCCTTAGCTTGACGGGATTGTAGCGAGTGAGAAGCCCAAGTCAACTCAGGCGCGCGAGGCCGGGTCGCGGCAGGCGGCCGCGCGCAAGGCGCCGGACGTCGTTCGGCCGCTGCCCGACCGTGCCGAGTCGGGTTGGGGCGACGCGAGGTTCCCGCTTGACATGCCGGAGGTGAAGGCTAGACTTCGGATGGCTGGAGAGCCAACTATTGCGGGTGTGGAAAGGGCCACCCCGCAAGAGAGTTAGCCGCAGCAACGTTAAGTTCTACCTAGGAGGAACGAGTGAAGACTAGCATCGTAATGCTATGTCTGATGCTGGGTGTGGTCCTTGCGGCCGCCCCGGCGAACACGCCGGCCACGAACGTGAGCGACGTGAACCTGATGCCCGCAGTAACGTCCCTGCACCGTCCGGCTGAGGGTATCCTCAGTTCGAGCCGCGGGACATCACCCCAGACTGACCCGCCAGGCGACACGCTGCACGTTGACCTTGAGGCGTTCAACAACGCCGTGGGTCTGACTGCCGGCGGAATCTTTTACACCGCTGCCCGCCTGACTCCGACCGTCGCCTGCACGGTCGCGTCGGTAATCATCTACAAGTGGAACGTGTCCAACGACGACTACTTGTTCGTGTGGGATTCGGGCA
>CAIVTL010000035.1 GCA_903908785.1 Caldifarciminota bacterium
CCGCATGGAGACAGTCGGCCTCCCCGGGGCGGCCTGCGACCTGCGTGGGACATTCCTCATTATCGTCGGAGATACGAAGACCGGTACGTCGCGCGCATTCGTTGACCACGCCGGGATGTACAAGGCGTTCTACTCCGATTCCGCCATCAGCACCTCGCTGCTCGATCTCGCACAGGCCCGAGGCCTGCGTCGTAACGACCTTGACCCGGAGACTGTCGTAGAGGCGATCCGGCTCGGCGGCGTCTTCGACTCTCGGACCGTTTTCCGCTCCATCGCCAAGATCGCCCGCGACCAGATAGTGCGGCTCGGCCCTGATGGCCGGACAACCATCGAACCCAAACCGGTCGGTGGCATTGACCAGCCGGCCCGAACCGGACTCCTCGATTACTTCGAATGCCTCGCGCAGTCCCTGAAGCACGAACGGCTCAGCGCTGACCTGACCGGCGGCACTGACTCGCGGACCATGGTCGCGCTGCTCCACTACACCGGCGTAGACTTCGAGACCGCCATTTCCGGCATGCCCGACAACGCCGACATTCGCATTTCGACCGAGGTCGCCCGCGGCCTCGGACACGAGCACCACGTTACCATCCATAATATCGACCAGTTCGAAGACGAACTCCCCGACCTGCTTCATGCAATCGACGGACAGGGCAGCATACTCGACTACCACCGCCGCGCCCAGTACCAGCAGGGCCGGAAGACACGGGGCGTGACGGTTGCGTTTGGGGCGGGGTCCGGCACATTCCTCAAAGACAACGTCTGGTTCCACGAATTCCCGTTCTACCACCGGGCTCGTGCCGACCTCGGCAAGCTATACGACTACCGCATCGAACCGGTTCGCCACGCGGACCGCTGCTTCGTCGGGCAGTACGCGGAGGCATCCCGGCACCAGCGCGACCGATGGCTCAGGCTCCTGCAGTGCCACCAGCTCGGCAGCAATACCCAGACCATCGACAATATCGTCTGGGGACTCAAACATGCCGAAATCGAAGGTCGGGGGCACACCAACGCCATTAACTGCTGCTTCGGTTCGTACGACCCCTTTGCCGACCTCGACCTGATGCGCCTTGCTTTCCATCTCCCACGCGGAGAGCACTTCCTGGAGCTTTACGAACGCCGGGCGGTATCCCGCTACGCACCGCGCGTCGCCCGCATCCATACCGGCGAAGGCACCACAGTCTCGGCCGCGGCCGGTGATATCGCCCGTGACCTCGGCGGGTACTGGGTCGACAAGACGCGCCGGCTTATCCGTAAGCTCGGCCAGCGCGTGCTTAACCGCACCCTCTTCCGCTGCAACGACGACCCAAACCACCCGGACATGCTCCGCCGGCTCCGTCAGTCGGCCCTCGCCCGTCACCTCATCCAGACCGGCAAGGACGCCGGCATCCTCAACCCCGACCTTGACGTCGACACACTCCCGGTCGCGTACCTAGGCCACTGCGTCACGCTCGGATTCCTGCTGGAGAGACTCGGCGGATGACAGTGAAAGGCGTCCAGGGTCCAGACTCTCGAATCCTCTCCTCGTCCTCCGTCCTCAGTCCTCCATCTTGCGTGGCCTCGACCCCTCGAACCTTCGTTCCGAGCTTCATTCCCGAACTGATACTGATGCTCTTCCTTGTCGCCGGCGCATACAAAGAATGGCTCACGGCCCTCATACCCATGCCCGTGGACATCACACTACTACTCGCGGTAGCGGCGCTCGCGGCCGCCGCAGCCCGGACCATTGCCTCTACCTCTGCCTTTACCTCGCGTGTCCCAAGCCGGACGTTGCCGGTCGGACTACTGGTACCGCTAGGCCTCCTCGCGCTGGTGATTGCAGTGTCGGCGCTCAACACCGACGCGGCCTACGGCCGCGACAAAGCCCTGCGCTTCCTTACTCTCACCTTGACCGCCACGGCGGCAGCCTATGCGATACTTGACACGCCGGCCCGGGTCCGCCGCTTCATCACCATGATCATGCTGCTCGGCTTGGGCATGAGCCTGGTCGGCACGGTTACCGCCGAAGGCATGGCTGCGTTCAACGCCAACCACATTGCTACCGGACGCATCCTCGGACTTGGTCTCATAGCCGTAATCTACCTCGCCGTCAGTTCCAGGCCCGGCTTGCTCCGTCGCTTCCTCTGGCTCGTGCCCGGAGGCGTACTCGCATACGGATTCCTATACTCAGGCAGCCGGGGCGCACTCGCTGCGCTGATCATCGGACTCGGGTTTACCGCCCTGATAGCCCTCGGATTGAAACGCGGTCGCAAGTGGCTACTACCGGTTGCCGCATTACTCGCCGGCGTGTACATCGTCACGGCAACGCTCGTGCCCCAGGCCTTGGGCATGATGAACGACCGACTCAAGCAGATTGACCTCTACGCTCCAACAACGGACGCGGCCCAGACCCGAATGGACTTGGGGGCAGAAGCGTGGCAGATGTTCCGTGAGCACCCGCTCACCGGCGTCGGTATCGGTGGCTACAACACACAACTCGGAGCCGCAGACACCGAGCGCGGACTATACCCGCACAACATCCTCCTCGAACTGGCAGCCGAGATGGGAATTGCGGCCGTGCTCCTGTTCATCATCCTGGTGACTTTCGCCTTCAAAGGGTTGATAGTTACACTGCGCGGGCACCCGAACCCGGAGCAACTCGCGCTAACGATGCTCCTGATTGCCATGACCGCCTACCTGCTTGCCAATGCCATGTTCTCGGGCGACCTCAACGACAACCGGATGTGCTTCGCCGCGCTCGGCGCGTGCTTCGCCGCCGGGATGAACCCAGGCACCGAACCTGGACCCCTGTACGACCATGAAGGCTAAGGCAAAGGTAAAGGCAAAGAAGAACCCATGACCTCTGCCTCTACCTCTGCTTCCACCTCTCTTAAGACCCGAGCCACGGCGGGCGTGACCTGGGTTGCCACAACCTACGCGGCGGGGCTGGCCGTGCAACTGCTTGCCGGCGTGGTGCTGGCCAGGCTATTGACGCCATCGGACTTCGGCACCGCGGGGCTGGCGCTGGTGATCGCGGGCATAATCGGCGCGGTCAACCAGCTCGGGCTCTTTGCATCGATCGTCCAGCGCAAGGAACTCGAAGACAGCCACTACGACACCGCGTTGTTGGCGAGCTTTGTCTCGGGCGCCGCATTTGGCGCGGTACTGCTGGTGGCTGCCCCGGCACTAGCCGTGGCATTCCGCAATCCGGGGCTCGCGCCGGTCCTGAGGTTGTACTCGGTGCTGTTGTTCGCGGGCGGGCTCTCCGCGGTCCAGTCGGCGCTCCTCAGCCGCGAGTTCCTGTTCCGGCAGAAGTCGCTCGCGACACTGGTCACCAGGATTGCCGGTGCAGGGCTGTCGGTCGGGTTGGCATTCGCCGGGTTCGGGGTGATGAGCGTCGCTTGGGGTTATGTGGTCCAGATGCTGCTTTCCGTTGTCATGCTGTCCATCCCGGCATTCCAGGTGCGGAGGCCGAGTCTGAGATTCTCGTTGAAGGCCTTCCGCGAGTTGTTCCGGTACGGATTTGGAGTCATGGGCGCGAACCTCCTCGACCAGCTTTCCGGCGGGCTCGACGTGGTGCTGGTGGGTCGGTTGATGGGGCCGCTCAGCCTGGGATACTATTCACTATCGTCGCAGGCCGCAACGTACGTGCCGCGCGGGCTGAACAACGTACTACCGACAGTAGTCTTTTCGACCCTGGCGCGGGTCCAGGATCAGATCGCGAGTCTGCGTTCGGCGTGCCTGCGCCTGACCCGCGCTTGTGCGCTGCTGGCCGCGCCTTTCCTGGTCGGGTTGGCCGTGCTGGCGCCGGACCTGGTGCCGGCAGTGTTCGGGTCGAAGTGGATTCCTTCAACCGTCCCGCTGCAGTTGCTGGCGCTGGTCGGGGTCGTGCTGGTGATGGACTGGGTCTGGGTGGAGATACTCAAGGTCCGGGGCAGGTCGCTGCAATTGCTGGCCATGACCGCAGGGCGGATACTCGTGCTGGCCGCAGCGGTGTGGGTCGGTTCGCACTTCGGTCTGGCCGGGGTGGCGGTGGCGCTGGTCTGCTTCCGGTTGACGTTCTGGCTCGGCTACCAGGCGGTCGTGAACCGCAGCATCGAACTATCGATGATGGGTTACGCGCGCGCGGTTGCCGGACCGCTGCTCGCTGCGGTCGGGGTTGGTTGCAGCGCGCTGGTCGCCCGACTGCTGGTCGGCAACGCCCTGCATGGCGGACACTGGATTACGCTCGCGGCCGGCGTCGTGGCGGGGGCCGTGTCATACCCTCTGCTTGCGGTTCTTCTGGCCCGTGGTGCCGTGCTGGAACTGCTCGATCTCGCCGCCGGCCTGCCGATGGTCGGGCGGTTCGCGGCCCGGTGTGCGGAGAGATTGCAGACGGGCGGTCCTGCCGGTCCCGAGCGCGTCTGCGTGATGACGAGCGTGCACCCGGCGGCCGACGTCCGGATACACGACAAGCAAACTCTTACGCTGAGCCGGGCCGGCTACGACGTCCTCCTCCTTGCCCCGGCCCACCTGCCGAAGGACAGAGTTGACGAGACGCAAGTCAGGCTGGTGCAGGTTCGGTTGCCCCGGAGCCGGCCCGGCCGGATGGTGGTGGGCTCACTTTGCATACTTGGTGCCGCGCTGAGGGCGCGCGCCAACAGCTATCATTTCCATGACCCGGAGTTGCTGCCGGTCGGACTGCTGCTCAAGCTGCTCGGCAAGACGGTCGTGTACGACGTGCACGAGGATTACCCGGAGCAAGTTAAGTCCAAGCACTACGTGCCCGTGTTCCTTCGTGGCGCGACCAGCCGCCTGGTTGGCCTGGCCGAGAAAGCCATTGCCGCGCGGCTCGACGGAATTGTATGTGCCACGGACGCGATTGCGGCCAAGTTCCGGCACGGCCGCGTGGCTACCGTCAGAAACTATCCTCTCTTGTCTCATTTGTCCAATTCCTCACTCGCAACGCGCAACTCGCAACCCGGAACTCCCCACCGGCCCTTCCGCCTGGTTCATCTCTCGGGCACGCTGATTCCCGGGCGGGGCGTCACGAGCATGGTCCGTGCGATGGAGCTGCTGGATGACCGCTTCGAGTTGGTGCTGGCCGGCCGGTTCGCGACCCCGGAATACGAGGCGGCGGTGCGAGCGATGCCGGGGTTCAGGCGGGTGCGCTACTTGGAACCAGTTCCGCACGAGCAGGTGTGGGAGGTATACGGGGAGTGCGATGCCGGCATCGTGTGCCTGCTGCCGCTCGAACGGTATAAGGTCAGCCTGCCGGTCAAGATGTTTGAGTTCATGGCCGCGGGCCTGCCGGTCATCGCCTCGGATTTCCCGCTCTTCCGGGAACTCGTCGAGGGAAACGGCTGCGGCATCTGCGTGGACCCGAAGGTGCCCGAGCGCATCGCCTCGGCCGCCCGGCGGTTGGCTGGCGACGGCGAACTCGTGCGGCGAATGGGAGAAATGGGGAGGAAAGCGGTGCAGGAGAAATACAACTGGGAAGCCGAAGCGCAGATCCTGCTCGGTCTGTACCGAACACTGGGTCGAAGACCGAAGACCGAAGACCGCGGGCCGTCCCCCGTCTCCGGTCTCCCGTCCCTCGAAGGAGCGGCGCATGTTTAGCCGAGTGCTCTTCCTTGGAGCCCACACCGACGACGAGTTCGGCTGCAGCGGCGCGCTGGCGCGTTTCCTCGAGGAAGGCAAAGAGGTCCACTACGCGGCGTTCTCTCCCTGCGAAGAATCGGTGCCTGCCGGGTTCCCGCGTGACGTGCTGCGCAAAGAGTCCAAGGCCGCGGCGGTTCGTCTGGGGATTCCGCCGGCCAACTGGCGCCTCTACTCATTTCGCGTGCGCTACTTTCCTGAAAATCGCCAAGACATCCTCGAAGAGTTGGTGCGGCTGCGCGAGACGGTCAAACCGGACCTGCTGCTCGTGCCGGCGACCTCGGACATGCACCAGGACCACCAGGTCATCTGCCGCGAGGCGATTCGGGCCTTCAAGCACATCACCGTGCTCGGGTATGAGTTGCCGATGAACACGATTACCTTCAAGCACGCCTGCTTCATCCGGTTGACCGAACAGCACCTGCAGACGAAGATTGCCAGCCTGGCCTGCTACGAATCACAGAAGTTCCGCAGCTACGCGGAAGAGTCGTTCATCCGCGGGTTGGCACGGGTGCGGGGCGTCCAGGCCGGACACGAATTCGCGGAAGCATTCGAAGTCATCCGCTGGAACTGGAGATAATAATCTATGTCCTATACGTCCCCTGCGTTCCGTTCCTCTGAGGAGGGCACATGACCATTGCAGTTGGTTCATTAATAGAAGCACAGGAACGGGTGATTGACAAGGACGTTCAAATCGGGCCGGACGTGCGCATCAAATGCCGCTCGGTCAAGATCGGCGCCGGGTCTCGCCTCGGTGTCCTGTCCCACGTGTCCCATCCGTCCCATTCGTCCTATTCCCCCGGCATCAGCATCGAATGCGACGAACTGGAACTCGGCGCGGGCTGCCATATCGACCGCTCCGTCCTCATCACCGGCGGCAAGCTCGTGTTCGGCGCGGGCTGTCGGGTCAGCCATGATTCGACCTTCCGCGTCACCGGCGAGATGATGCTCGGCGTCGGGTGCCATATCGGCCCGGAAAACACCATCGAAGGCCGCACCATCACAATCGGCCGCGAACTCTGGACCGGCCCCCAGGTCAGAATCGGCGGCGGCTCGTGTTTCGAAGCCCAATCTTCCCTTACCGCCGGGTACTGGCTCCACCTCGGCATGAGGACGTTCATCAACACCGCGAGACCGGTCACAATCGGCAACGAAGTCGGCATCGGCACGAACAGCGCAATCTACACGCACGGCGCGTATCAATCGGCGCTGGACGGATACCCGGTCAGCTTCGCGCCGGTTGAACTCGGCGACAATTGCTGGATTCCCGGCGCGGTTATCAACCCGGGCGTGACCGTCGGCGCCGGAACCGTCATCGGTGTCGGCTCCGTCGTGACCAAAAGTATCCCGGCCGGCTGCATGGCGGCCGGCGTGCCCTGCAAGGTCATCAAGGAGAAGGCATTTCCACGCGAACTCAGCTCGGACGAACGGCGAATCTTCTTTGCCGGGTTCATGCGTGACGCCGCGCCAATACTCGCCGATGCCATGGACGCCGAGTCCGAACTGGCCGACGACGGCCTGGCAATCAAGCTCGCCGACCGGCACATCCGCTACGTCCCGACGAAGGACGAAGGACCAGGGACAAAGGACGATTGCCTGTTCGTGAGCGGTAAACCGGACGAGACGCGGTTCTGTCTTGGGACGAAGAACGAAGAACGAAGAACCATCACCGGCCCGGCCGACCAGCTCACCGAGAAACTGCGCGACCTGCTGCGGAGGCATGGCATCCGATTCTTCGTCGAGGTCCACGACGGCCAGTACCGCGATTGGACCGGCACAGAGGCGAAAGGCGAGAAGCGAGAGGCGAGAGGCGCATGAAGCCGTTCGTGAGTCTCATCGTCCCGTGCCGCAACGAAGAGGCGACCATCGGCCGAGTCATCGAATCGCTGCAGGGTCAGGACTACCCGGCCGACCGGATGGAGATTCTGTTTGTCGACGGCATGAGCACGGACCGGACGCGACCCCTGATTGAGCGGTACGGCCGGAACTGCTTGACGCCTGCAATCCGGCTGCTCGAGAACCCCGACCGGATAACGCCGGTGGCTTTCAACCTCGGGATTACCGCGGCCCGCGGCGACGTAGTGTTCACGCTCGGCGCGCACAGCCGCTATTCCCGGAACTACGTTTCCGGCGTCGTGGCGACGATGCGGGGGCTGTCGGCGCACGCGGTCGGTAGTGTTGCCGTGACGATGCCGGGCGGGAGTTCGACGACGGCTCGGGCCATCGCCGCCGTGCTGGCCTCGCGATTCGGGGTCGGCAATTCACTGATGCGGGTCGGCGTTGACCAGCCGCGGGAGGCGGATACGGCGAGTTGCCCCGGCTACCGGCGAACGGTGTTTGAGGCGGGAGGCGAGAGGCGAGAGGCGAGAGGCGGAACGAAGAGCGATGAGCTCGGAGCCGCGCCTGATGTCCGCGTGGGCCGGTTCAATGAGCGGTTGGTGCGGAATCAGGATATTGAGTTCAACCTGCGGTTGCGCCGAGCCGGCGGGAAGGTCGTGCTGGACCCGGGAGTCAAGACGTTCTACCAGGCACGGGGCCGGGTGCGTGACCTGTCGGCCAACAGTTTCAGTAACGGCTACTGGGTGGTTCGAGGCGCGAAGGTCGCGCGGTTGTCCTGCTCGCCGCGCCATCTGGTGCCGTTGGCGTTTGTCGCGGCATTGCTTCTGACCGGCGTCGCCGGCCTGTTCCGGCTCACGGCGTTGTCCGGCCTGGTCGTAGTTGCGGGCAGCTATCTGGCTGCCGACCTCTGGTTCAGCGCCAGGGCGGGAGTCGAGAGTCGAGAGTCGAGAATCGAGAATCCGGGGCCGGGTTTGTTCCTTTCACTCTTGTTTGTCTTCCCGGTCATGCACTTGAGCTACGGTCTCGGGTCGCTGTGGGCGTTGCTGACTCAGTGGGTGCCGGAGCCGAGGCGAGAAGCGAGAGGCGGGAGGCGAGTGGCGAGAGGCGCGTTGGGAGTGGCGGGGCGCTGATGGATGGCACACTGGCGGGGGCGGCGGCGGCGGCGACGTCTTTTGGCGCGAATTCCCGGCCTGTGCGACTCGCCCGGCGGCGCGGCATCGCGCTCATCGAAGATTCCTGTGAAGCACTCGGGGCGGGAATCGGCAGGCAACTCGAAACTCGCAACCCGCAACTCGCCAACTCCCGGAAGTGCGGGACGTCCGGGGACGCGGCGGTATCCCCCAACAAGCAGAACGCGACCGGCGAGGGCCGCATGAGCGTGGCCGACAGGAGAGTAGTGAATGGAGAGTCAGAGTCCGTCTTTCACTATTCACAATTCGCTATTCACTATTCATCGGAAGGAGAAAGTTGATGCAACACGATCGGACATTCGCGTACTACTGGGACATGCTGATGAGGAGACACCTGCTGCTCATCGGCGTCTTTTGCGGGGTTGCCGCACTGGTGTTCGTTGTCGGCTCGCGGCAGCGGCCTCAATACCAGGCGAGCGCGACACTGCTCGTCAGCCAGGAAGAGTCAGCGAACGATCCGATGGCGCTCTTCTCCAACGCGACCGGGCTCGGCAGGAGGCCGGTACTGGTGAACCATCTCGAGGTTCTTAAGAGCTATGCCATTGCGCGAATGGTCTATGACACGTTGTCCGAGTCGGTGCAGAAGCAGGTGCAAGCCGGCACGGGCGGGGACCCGGCGCTCTGGTTGCAGCGGTCGCTGTCCGTGCGGCCGGTGCGGGACGCGGACATCATCCGGCTGAGCGTGCTGGCGCCGTCGCCGGAACTGGCCAAGACCCTCGCCGCCGCGTACGTCGGCGCCTACCGGGCGTTCAACCTGAACCGGAGCCGGGCCGACGTCAGCGCCATCCGGGAGTTTGTCGGCGCCCAACTGGTCGTGGTCGGGGCGCGGCTGGACAGCACCGAGCGCGGACTGGAAACCTACAAGAAGGCGAACCGTATCGTCGACATCACCGAGGAGACCAAGGCGACGGTGGAACGACAGACCCAGGTTCTGGCGTTGCTGGCGCAGGCCCGGGCCGAGAGCGAGGGGGTCGAGCACGAGGTCGCGTTCCTGACGAGCCGCGGCGATAGTTCGGGGCAGGGCGCGGGTGTGAACCTGGAGAATACGTCCTCGCCGCTGGTCTCGGACCTGCGGGGTGAGCTCTCGCGGCTCGAGGCCGAACGCACGAACCTGCTGGTCCAGGGGTACGCATCCGGCAGCCCGCGCGTCAAGGCCCTGGGCGACCGCGTGGCGGCGATGAAAGTGCAACTGGGGCAGCAGTTGGTCCGCTTCGCGACCCCGGCGGGCGCGGTCGACGGAGTCGGCCGCGTGCAGGCAGTCTTCGCGCGTCTCGCAGAACTGGAACCGGAACAGGTGCGGCTGCGTGCGTCGGAGGCGACACTGGCCGCGGCGGCGCAGGCCTACGAGGGCGAGCTGCGGTCGTTGCCGGTGCGCGAGCGGGCCCTGGCGCGCCTGACGCGGGACGTCGACGTTGACCGGCAGGTGCACGTGCTGCTGGCCCAGCGTTACGAGGAAGCGCGCATCCAGGAGGCCGGCCGGGTTTCGACAGTAGGGCTGGTGGATGAGCCGAGGCTGGGGGTGCGGGTCAAACCGAACCACCGGAACGATGCGGCCATGGCCCTGATGCTGGGACTCCTGCTGGCGCTCGGCAGCGTGTTTGCGGTTGACTACTTCGACACGACCGTGCGGCGGCCCGAGGACCTGGAACGTCAGGGCTTCTCGGTGCTGGCGAGCGTGCCGAAGATAGAGGTGAGTGACGAGTTACGAGTTACCAGTGACGGGTCACGAGTTGCGGCCGGGCCGATAAGCAGCCGCCAGTCCGGTTCAGTCGCGGCCGAGGCGTTTCGCGTGCTGCGGACCAACCTCCAGTTTGCGGCCGCGGGCCAGGACGCGAAGACGTTGATGGTTACTTCCCCCGGCGCCGGCGAGGGCAAGTCCACGGTGGCGTCCAACCTGGCAACGGTGATAGCGCAGTCCGGCAAACGGACACTGCTGATTGACTGCGACCTGCGTCGTCCCAAGCAGCACAAGCTGTTCGAGCGGCGAAAGAAGCCGGGATTGACCGACGTGGCAATGCTCGGGGTGCCGCTTGCGAGCGCGGTGCACCAGGTAAGCCTGTCGCCCGTCGAATCAGGCGCGACGCCGGACGCCGCAGACGACGAGCGTGAAGCGTTGAGCGCGGAGCATGAAGCCTCGGGTCCCCTCGACGTCCTATTCGCCGGCACGACCCCGCCTTCGCCGGTGGACTTTCTCAACTCGAAGGCCTTTGCGTCGTTCCTGGACAAGGTCGCGGGGCAGTATGACTGCGTCGTGATTGACACGCCCCCGGTGCTCGTCTCGGCCGACGCCGCGATTCTGGCCTCGAAGGTCAACGGCGTGGTCCTGGTCGCCCGGATGAGAGTGACCGACTGGCGAGCGCTGGGCGAAGCGAAGAAGCTGCTCGCGCAGGCCGGAGCCCGCGTGCTCGGAGTGCTGGCCAACGAGTTAAGAATATCGCGCGGCTACGGGTACTCCCGCTACAAGTACCGCTACTATCACTACCGGTACCAGCAGCCGGCAGCGGGATGAGGCTAGGGGATAGGGACTAGGGCCTAGGGTTCGGACCCTAACCCCTAACCCCTAACCCCGACCCCTTGTTTGATTGACCGGCGGCGCGGCGGCACTATAATCGCAGCACAGGGGCGCACTGGCGCCCTTGTGCTGCATGAAACACACTAGTCCCGCTACCCGCCGCAAAGCAACTGCGGTCAGTCCCGGTCCCCGGACCGGTTCCAGTCCCGCGCTGCGCGGGCTCGCCGCGTTTGCGGGTCTCGCCCTGCTGTTCCTCGCCGCGCTCGTAAGCTACTCGAACTCGCTCCTGTTTGCCACCCGCGGCAGAGTCTATGTCCACCTGCCTGGTTCTCAGGCAGGGGAGTACGCCTTCTTCTCGCTCTACTGGGTTGTCATTGGCCTGCCGGCCGTGCTGGTGCTGGTTGGGTTGTTCTTCGGGCAGTTCCGCGCCGCGGCGGCCGCGGCCTGGCGCAACGGGAAGACGGCCGCGGGGCTTATCGTTGTGCTGCTCGTTCTCGCGTTCTCCATGCTGCCCTGGGAGCCGGACGTCGAGAACCCGGCGTACGCCGCCTCGAAGATTGTCTTTGGCCTGACGCTGGCATCGGCCGGGCTCGCGCTGTTCGTTGCCGGGGCCTACCGTTGGCTCGCGTTCCTCGACGCCGCGGTGCGGGGATGCTACGACCGGCTGATGGCCATGGACCGGCGCGCGTTCCTGCTGCTTGCCGCCGGCTTCACCTTTGTCGTGGCCAACGCCGTTTCCTGGTTCGTCTTCTTCCACATGCCGCAGGTCGCGGACTCCATCTCACAGGTGTTCCAGGCCCGCATCTTCGCCGCGGGCCGGCTCTGGCTGCCGTCGCCGGGTTTCCCCGACTTCTTCGACTACACCTACATCATCAACGTCGCGGCCCAGACCGGACACCCTGCCTCAGGTTTCGCGGTTGCCAACTGGCCGGGCGAGTTCGGGCGCTGGTATTCGCAGTACCCGTTCCTGCACCCGCTGCTGCTGGCGCTGGGCGTGCTGGTAAAAGCGCCGTGGCTGGTCAACCCGCTGCTCGGCGCGCTGACAGTGGTGGCGGTCTACTTCCTCGGCCGCGAAGTGTACGACGAGCGGACCGGCAGGCTGGGCGCACTGCTCGCCTGCGTCTCGCCGTTCATCTTCAACATGTCCGGAGAGTTCATGAACCATTCCAGCGCGCTGCTCTTCGCTACGCTATTCATGCTCTTCTGGTTCCGAGCATTCCGTCCCTCGTCCCTCGTCCCTCGTCCCTCGTCACCCGCAACTCGTAACTCGCAACTCGTAACTCGTAACTTGTCCTTTGTCGCCCCGCTCCTCGCCGGCGTGTTCATCGGGCTCGTGGCCGACATCCGGCCCTACACGGCGTTGGCCCTGGCTTTCCCGTTCGCGCTGTACGGGTTGGTTAAGACCGTGAAAGAGCCGGGCAGATACCTGGGCCGGTTCGTGCTGCTGGTCGTGGCCGGGGCGGCAACCGCGAGCCTCGCGCTCCTGTATAACTGGCTCACCAACGGCCACCCGCTGCTGTTCGGGTACGTGGTCAAGTGGGGGGCCGGGCACGAAGTCGGGTTCGGCCGGGGCGCCTGGGGCCAGAGCCACACGCCGCTGCGTGGGCTCATCAACACCGGGCACGACCTGAACATGCTCAACCGGTTCCTGTTCGAGTGGCCGCTGCCGGCGCTGGCCGTGATTGCGGTTGTCTTCCTCGCGGGCGCGGCGAGCCGGCGGGACTGGCTGCTCTTGGCTGCGTTCGCGAGCCTGCCGGTGGCCTACTTCTTCTACTGGTTCCACCAGGCCTGCTTCGGCCCGCGCTTCCTGTACGAAGCGAGCGCGTGTCTGATGCTGCTCACCGTGCGGGGCGGGCAGTCGCTGGGGCCGCTGCTGCGCCGGACCTTCGGACAGGACGTTTCCGACCGGGCGGCCGGGACATTCATCGGCCGGCTGCTGCCGCTCATGCTGTTCTGGATGGCGGCGGTGGGCCTGCCGCCGCTGCTCCGCTCCTACCGGGAGCCGGCGCGCGTCAACCACCAGCCGGTGGCCAATGCCCGCCGGGCCGGGCTTGCGAACGCGCTGGTGTTCTGCAACGACTTCGGCAACGGGTTCACGGCCAACTCGCTCGGCCGTGACGGCGATATCGTCTATGCCAGAGACTACGGCCTCATCAACTCGGCGCTGACCATTGCCTACCCGGGCCGGGCCTGCTGGTATGCCAACCGCGACACGCTGCGGCCGCTCGACAGCACCGACTACGCCGATTCGCCGCTCCGGCAGACACTGGACGGCATGGCTCAGGCGCTGCACGACACCGCGATTGCACCATACCGGACCCTGCTCTGGCCGCTCCGCGACGTCCCGCCCGCGGGCCTCGACTCCGGGTTCCTGAACTCACGGCTGGTTGACTATCGCGAACTCTCGCGCGAACTCTTCACCGGCAGACACAAACTCGACGACTACCTGCCTGCGCTTGCCTGCTGGCTGGTCAAGGACAAACGCGAGCACCTTGCGCTCTTCAGCTACATGGACGACCTGGAGAGCTACATCGCCGACCAGTACAAATTCACGCTGATGTACGTTAACGAAGACGGCACCGCGGCCTACTACGACATCCGTCGCCTGACCGGCGACGAAGAGCGCCGCGAGTCCGCGCCGGGTAAATAGCGAATGGGGGTCGGGGTTCAGGGGTCGGGGGCCGGGGGTCAGGACAATAGACAATCGTCAATCGCAAGTCGCCAATTCCTCATAGGTCGGGAGTCGGGGGCCGGGGTGCAGGCCAATCGACAATCGTCAATCGTCAATCGCCAATTCCTCGTTGATCTCCACACCGACGCCCTCTACGAACACATCCGCGGCCGAAAGGACATCACGCAGCGGTCGGACAAAGGTCACCTAGACTTTCCCCGGATGAAAGACGGCGGCGTCAACGGCCAGGTCTTTGCCGTCTGGGACAGCCCGACCGAAACGAAACCGGGCGAATACTGCGACTTCGCGTTCAAAGGCGCGGATGCGTTTGACGAAGTCTGCGGTCGGTGTGCGGAGAGCGTCGCGCCGGCAAGGACACCGGACGAATTCCGGCAGGCGGTGGCCTCGGGCCGAATCGCGG
>CAIVTL010000036.1 GCA_903908785.1 Caldifarciminota bacterium
CCCGACCTTGCCCGATAGCTGGTGCTGGGTGACGGTTGACCAGGCCATCCACATCATCGACTATCGTGGCCGAACCCCGCCCTACTCAGACAGCGGCATCCCTCACATTAGGTCCAACAACATCCGAAATGGACGAGTCGTGTGGGAGGGACTCAAGTACGTCTCCGAATCGACCTATGACCGGTATATGACCAGAGGGTTGCCTCATGCGGGCGACGTGCTCTTCACGACCGAGGCACCTCTAGGGGAGGTCGCGCAGGTTCCCACAGACCGGCTGTTTTCCCTAGCTCAGAGGGTGATGATCCTGCGGCCGTGCAGCCAACTGCTTCCTAGGTTTCTTATGGCCCAGCTCATGAGTCCGCCCTTTAGGGAGAGGCTTGGACTGAAGAAGACGGGTAGCACCGTCAGCGGCATTTCGTCGCGGAACTTCAGACCCGTGTCACTTGCAGTGCCGCCCCTGTCGGAGCAGGAAACTACCTCGGACGAAGTGGATGACATGTTGTCCGTCGTAGACTCCGCCGCGAGTATCGTTGCTGCCGGACCCGCTCGAGCGGCGGGACTCCGCCAAACCATTCTAAGACGCGCATTCGAGGGAGGGCTCGTGCCGCAGAACCTGAATGATGAACCGGCCGAGAGGCTCATCGAGCGAATAAGAGCAGCAAGAGCAGTAGGGCGGCTCGGTGGTAGGAGGAAATGAAGCATGAAGATCGAGTCCGTCAGAATAGAAAACCTGCGGTCATTCAAGGATGAAACCGTGCGGCTGAACGACTACACGTGCCTCGTCGGCCCAAATGGCTCCGGGAAGTCCACGGTTCTGTGCGCCCTGAACATCTTCTTCAGGGAGACAGCGCACTCTTCCACAGACCTTACCAATCTGCAGGAGCAGGATTTCCATGGGCGGGATACGAGCAAACCCATTCGTATCACAGTCACCTTTGCCGACCTGAATACCGAGGCGCAGGAAGACTTCAAGGACTACTTCCGCCTCGGGAAACTCGTGGTCACTTCAGAGGCGACGTTCGACCAAAGCAAAAGCGTCGCGGTCGTGAAGCAGTATGGGCAGCGGCTGGGAATGCCTGCCTTCGAAGAGTACTTCAGAGCCCAAGGCGACGGCGCTAAGGTCGCAGACCTGAAAGTAATATACCAGAGACTCGTCACGAGCACGCCAGACCTCCCAAAGGCGGGAACTGGACCACAGATGAGTGATGCGCTGCACGCGTACGAGGCGGCTCGACCAGACGAGTGCAAGTTGATGCCAAGTGATGATGAGTTCTACGGTTTCGCCAAGGGCACGAATCGGCTGGCCAAGTACATACAGTGGGTTTTTGTGCCGGCCGTGAAAGATGCGTCCGAAGAACAGACAGAGGCCAAGAACACGGCCTTGGGGCAATTGATGGCGCGTGCGGTACGGGCTAGGGTCAACTTTGCCGAGCCGCTCAAGAAGCTCAGAGATGACGCGATGCTGAAGTACGAAGAGCTGCTCTCTCAAAGTCAGACCGAGCTAGATGGACTGTCAGCGGCGCTGAAGTCTCGGTTGTTGGAATGGGCCCACCCTGACGCGAGCCTCAAACTGGAGTGGCACCACGACATCGAGAAGGGAGTGACAGTCTCTGACCCGTTCGCCGAGATTGTCGCTGGCGAGGGCAGCTTCGAAGGTTCTCTATGTCGGTTCGGTCACGGCCTTCAGAGGTCATATCTCCTTGCGCTGCTGCAGGTACTCGCAGGCGGAGACGATCCAAGTGGGCCGAGGCTCATTCTGGGCTGTGAGGAACCCGAACTCTATCAGCATCCGCCGCAGGCAAGGCACCTTGCCGGCGTGTTTGAGAAGCTCTGTTCCCAGAACGCGCAGATCGTCGTCACCACCCACAGCCCGTATTTCGTGTCCGGCCAGAGGTTCGAAGACGTTCGACTGGCGCGCAAGTGCCAAACCGGAGCGTCCTCCATCTCGCAGGTGACGTTCGACCAGCTTGCCCAGGACATCGCTGCCGCGAAGGGCGAGAAGCCATGGAAGCCCAGCGGGGTCCTGGCCAAGGTCCACCAAGAACTCCTCCCTGGGCTCAACGAGATGTTCTTCGCTCCCGTACTGATTCTCGTTGAGGGCGTCGAGGACGTAGCGCATATAACTACATACCTTCACCTAACGGGCAGCTGGGACGAATACAGGCGGCTGGGTTGCCACGTGGTTCCCGCCAACTGCAAGAGCAACATGATAAAGCCGCTGGCCATAGCCAAGAGATTGAACATTCCTGTCTTTACCATCTTCGATGCCGATGCAGACGAACAGAAGCCGGAGCGTCTGGAGCAGCACAGAAAGGACAACCTAGTCCTCCTCAACCTCTGTGGTGCAGGAGGCAACGAACCGCTTCCGAAGGGCCATCTTTGGCTCGACGGGCTGGTTGTCTGGTCGTCGAACATGGGTACCGCAGTGAAGGTTGACTTCAACCTGGACGACCGGACGCGGTACATCGAGAAGGCCAGTTGTGCTTTTGGCAACGTTGGAGACTTGCATAAGAACGTACTTCATATAGCCGAGTGGCTCAAGCTCGCGTGGGACGACGGAAAGAAGTCTGCCTCCCTACAGCGGCTGTGCGAATCCATCGTGACTTTTGCCAAAGCGCACTCCCCAGCGGGACAGCAGGCACCTACTGTTACTCAGGAGCGGACCGCATGAACTCCTCTCAAATCGGCACGCGGGTGTGGAACATGGCCACCGTGCTCAAGAGCGATGGGCTGAGTTACATGGAGTACGTTGGCCAGATTACGTACCTGTTGTTTCTGAAGATGGCGCACGAGTTGACTCAGCCTCCGTACAACCGGCCGCCAGTGGTCCCTGAGCCGTGGGACTGGCCGAATCTTCTAAAGCGCGACGGTGCCGCCCTAGCCGACCACTACAGCCACACACTGGAGGAGTTGGCCAAGCACAAAGGTCTGCTCGGATCCATATTCCTAGAGGCCAAGAACCGTATCAAGGACCCAAAGAACCTGCGGCGCCTAGTTGTTGACCTGATAGAGAAGCAGGAAGGTGGCTGGATCAGCATGGACGTGGACGTGAAGGGAGCCATCTACGAAGAACTGCTCAACCGAACCGCTGCCGAGTCTCCCTCCGGGGCGGGCCAGTATTTCACACCGCGTGAGCTGATCAAGGCCATCGTGGATGTGATGCAGCCTAGGCCAAAGGACTCCATCTGCGACCCAGCCGCCGGTACAGGTGGGTTCTTGTTGATTGCCTATGACTACGTGGTCAAGCAATACGGTGCGGTCATGGACCGTGACGCCCAGAAGCAAGTGCAAGAACATCTCATCAGTGGTATGGAACTGGTGTCCGACACCGGTCGGCTCTGCGCAATGAACCTGTACCTGCATGCCATCGGCGGCTATGAACCGCTTGTGCTCGTTGGGCACGACAGTCTGGCCCAGCCCGCGTCGACTACGTATTCGATGGTGCTGACCAATCCGCCATTCGGGAAGAAGGGCAGCATCATCACCGTGGACGAAGAAGGCGAACTGGAGCGTGAACGCCAGTCGATCAATCGGCCCGACTTCTGGCAGGAGACGACCAACAAGCAGCTCAATTTCGTCCAGCACGTGTACACGATGCTGAAAGTGGACGGCAAGGCGGCCGTCGTGGTACCGGACAACGTGCTGTTTGAGGGCGGAGCGGGCGAGAAGATTCGGCGCAAGCTACTGCAGACCTGTGACGTCCACACACTCCTGCGCCTGCCGACCGGCATTTTCTTCAAGCCGGGCGTGAAGGCCAACGTGCTGTTCTTCGACAAACGGCCCGGGTCAGAGAAGCCATGGACAACGAAGCTCTGGGTCTACGACCTGCGGACGAACAAGCACTTCACCTTGAAGCAGAGCCCCATCACGCGGGACGACTTCAACGAATTCGTCGGCTGTTACCGGCCCGGCGCGACTGCGAGCCGCGAGCCGACCTGGAGTGAGGCGAATCCCGAGGGGCGCTGGCGATGCTTCGACTATGAGGAACTGCTGAAGCGCGACAAGCTGAGCCTCGACCTGTTCTGGGTCAAAGACAAGAGCATGGAGGACTCCGATAACCTGCCCGAGCCCGAAGTCATCGCCGCCGAGATAGCCGACGACCTGCAAGAAGCCCTCGACCAGTTCCGTGGAATAGCGAAGGACTTGGAGCCATAGGATGCAGAGGACGATAGCTTTCATCGACCTCATCGGGACCACGGACGCACCCGCCGCAGGCACTGCAGATGCAATGTTCCAGAACTTCTGGCACTATGCCGAGTCCTGGGCCAATCGAGACGAAGTGTGTGCAAGTGTCCCCGAGGCGCAAGATGACTAGGAAGACTCTCGCGCGGAACCTACCGATTCTGATTCTGGCAGTATCTGCCATCGTATCGGTGGGGTTCACGATCGGTTTCTGTATCATCATGCCCCACGCGATGGGAAAAGACAACTTGCTGCTCTTTGCCGTCGAATCTCTACTGGCTCTCGGAGCTTTGCTTTGGCCGCTGATATTCGTTGTGCTGGTCCTGATTCGCGCGTTTTCTCGGTCAACCCTGCCCGATGTGCAGTTCCGGTTCGTCGTCGCGGCATATCTCTCGCTCATCTTCGTATTTGCCGGGTTCTACTTCCTCGAGTTCAGTCTTACCGACTTCCGGTCGGCAGCCGATCAGTACAACTACCGCCATGCCTACGGGTCTTTCGGTAGGCCCGACCCGCGCACTGCTTGCTTCACCGGGGTCAGCGAACACCTGTGGGCGGACCTAGATGATTGTGTCAGCATCTTACTCAGGAACGGCTACACTGATACTACCGCGCGGTACGTTGCGGCGGCGAATCGGCCATTCGAGGAAGTAGTGTACTTCCGGCACAGCGCTGTGTTCCCGGTGATCTCCGACATGGTCCACCTCAGCGTGATGACAATCACGACCGTTGGTTACGGGAACATTGCCCCGGTTGGCTGGCAGGCGAAGCTAGCCACCGACTTGGAGGCCCTCTCCGGAACTTTCCTGCTGGTCGTCGCTCTAGGCCTAGTGCTCGTCCGGTACCGCCCGGAAAGCGTCCACAAGGAGAAATCAAGGGACACTGAGAAAGAAAGCGGTGGGAAATGAGGAGCAGTCACCTATTAGAGTCCGGGAAACGGTGACACAAGATGAAACCATGTCTGCCCAGCGCCCGGTACTGTTTCGTTCGTGGCCGATTCCGCCTCGGGGCGCCCGGCAAGTTGCGAGTTACGAGTTGCGAGGGACAAGGATGAAGGCTGAGGGATGAAGGCGGAACGAAGAGCGAAGAACGAGGAACGAAGAACGAGAAGAGACGTGACCTGCTGTCCAAGTGCGACTATGCGGAGGATGTGAAGTGAGGCAGCGATGCACTTGATATACATCGACGATTCTGCGGATGAGAAGCTTTGCGTCTTCTCGGCCCTGGCGGTGCCCGCAAACGAGTGGCGCGAGGCATTCAACCGGGTCAGGAGTTTCCGCAGGGAGTTGAAGCGGACGGACGGCATCTCGGTGCATGTTGAGTTTCATGCCTGGAAGTTCGTGTCCGGCAGAGGGCAGTTGGCCCAGCAGGTCGTAGCCAAGGGCCGGCGGTGTCAGATATTCAAGGACGCGCTGGCGCTGGTTGCGCAGCTTCCGGGCGCGCGCCTGTTCAACGTGGTCTTCCCGGCTCATCAGGAGGAACGCGCCTTCGAGCGACTGCTCAACCGGATTAATCGGACACTGCAAGTGAGCGACAGCCGGGCCGTGCTGATTTGCGACGAGGGTAAGGAGGTCGTCTTCACCAGGCTGGTGCGACGGATGGGCGTATACAACCCGATTCCGAGCAGCCGGGGTGTCTGGGCTGATACAGGAGAACGGACAAGGAATCTGCCGCTGGACCGGATTATCGAGGACCCGCTGTTCAAGCGGTCGGAGCAGTCGTACTTCATACAGCTTGTGGACTTCTGCGCTTATGCGTTGCTGCGCCGAGAGCGGCCGGTGGAGTCGAAGACACGGTATGGATTGGACAAGGCGTTCAGTCTCCTCGCGCCGGTTCTCGTTACCGAGGCGAGCCAGCGCGACCCCGAGGGTATCATTCGACCATAGCGATGTTGAGGGAAAAGAAGAGCAGGGCCTACATCCACCGCCTGGGATGGGTTCGGTCCTGCACTGAGATAATAAGGAGTACACCGAACTTGTCAAGTTCGGGTTGCCACGCCGGAGGGAGCCGCATGAGCCTGCCATGCCAGATTGTCCCGTACACGAGCCTGAGCGAGCCGCAAGCTGATTCACGTCATGCGGGAAGCGGTGACACAAGATGAAACCCTGCCGGCCCAGCGCACTCCGAAGCGAGTCACCTGGGACCTTACGAGGTCGGAGGTAGCGTGAGACCAAACCGTCTTCCTTTCACGTGGGATTCTGCCGGCTACGATAAGCTGGAGATGAGGCTGCGCGAGTTCACGGGCGACGCTCTCTTCGACCGCTGCATGGAGTCGATTCTGTCCTATGACCCGCTTGCTGTTCTACAGCATTACAAGCAAACTGCCGCCCGGCTGCGGGAGGAGTACGTAGCGGCGTTTACGTCCGCGCTGGGACAGTGCGTGCGAGGAACGCGGGCGGTTGAGCGCACTCCCGCCGGCGTGCGAAACCTGGCAGTGACGTGCTTCGTGGCACTGATGGAGAAGAATCCCCGCTGCCGGGCACTCCAGGAGGAGGCCGAGTTGGAGAAGGACGCTGTGCAAACGGGCGGACCCAGCCACCCCCGCATATCCGATACAGCGCCAGGCCGCTCCGGGAAAATGCGGCGCACCGGCAGTGGATTGAACGACCCCACGTAGTGAAAGAGCGACGTAGTATGAGACCGTGTCTGTCCGCGCCGGCCAATTTCCCCCGCCGGCGGCCCTCGACCGGGGAAATGAGGGACAGTCACCTATTAGAGTCGCGACAGCCGACAGCTAACAGCTAACAGCTTACGGCCAGCAGCCGGCCGATTCCAGATTCTAGATTTCGATTAATTCCGGGGACGCAATAAAAGATTCCTGACGGGCGCAGTGGGAGGAAGTCGGGACACCTCCCAGTACTCTGCGTATCAGGCGAGAATCCGGAGCCTGTAACCGGATTGGGCCACGGGAATTGGCGAGTTACGATTGACGATGTCCGATTGGCGGATAGCGGGCGGCGGAATGCGGATTGCGGACTGTGGGCTGCGGGGCGGACTCAGCTTGATTGCCATGTGCCGGTGCGCTATAGTTGACCGTTATGACACGTGCCGTGGAGCAGACTGCGAACGACTGTAGAGCACTGCGGGTTCACGGATGAGGAATTGGACTTCATCCCTTCGGCCAAGCTCAGGGCAGGCATCAACTACGACCCTTCGGCTTCGTGTGGCTTCGCCACCGTGGGAACGAGCAGGGCGGGCTCTCAGTACCGCATGGGCCGCGGGGCGGGGGAAGATGAACAATGAAGCTGCCAGGAAGAGTGGGGTGAGGAGTTGAGCTGGCTGTTGTTCATGGATGAGAGCGGCCACGACCACAAGAATACACCCTATGAGGTCCGGGGCGGGATTGCTCTGTCCGATGAGCAACTATGGCCGTTTGTTCAGTCTGTGCGGGATGCCGAAATCGAGTGCTTTGGCGCGCCGCTCCATGAGTACAAGACAGAACTGAAGGGTTCGCGCCTGCTGGAAAAGGCCCGCTTCGAATGGGCCGGCTATGAAACACCGCTCGTTGCTCGTGAGCGTCAGGCGCTGGCCCGCGCGTTCCTCACGAAGGGCCTTGAAAAGAAGTCGCCTACCAAACGCGAGTTCGCCGCCTACGGGCAGGCAAGCATCGCTATGGCAAAACGGCTGTTCTTCCTGCTGGAGAAGCACGAAGCGAAGCTATTCGCGGCCGCAATAGGCTGTGACGTCGAGGCACAGCCGGGCTCGCCGGGCGAGGAGATTCTGCGGAAGGACCATGTCTTCCTTCTGGAGAGGTACTACTACTTCCTGGAAGGCGTGAATGAGCACGGGCTGATTGTCATGGACGAAACCGACAAACGCGAGGACCGCAAGTTCGTCAGGAGGCTCGAACGCTACTTCACAGTGACTCAGACCGGAATTGAGCGCACGCACCGAATCGTGCCGGTGCCGTTCTTTGTGTCGAGCGATATGGCGTATCCGGTTCAGGTTGCGGATGTCTGCATCTATTGCGTGAACTGGGGATACCGGTTGCCCACCCAAGGCATGAACGAGCCTGTGCGGGCTGAGATCGCAAGGGAGTTTGGCCCGCTGCTGGACAAAATCCAATACCGAGGCGATGGGTACAAGGAAGGACAGGTCTTCAGGACCTGGGGGATTCTCTACGTACCGAATCCTTGCGGGCCGGGAAAGTGGTAAAGAAAAAGGAGGTAATGCCTTTGGAGCCACCGCGGAGCAGCAACTCCTCAGCCGAACCTCCGCTACCAGCATAACCCCGTAGCGCGCCATGTCAAGCGTTCGCGAAGGGGAGGGAAGTCGGGGAAGTCGGGACACCTCCCAATTTCGTGCGTATCAGGCGCGCGGCGAGCTTACAGCCGACAGCCAACTGCTTACGGCCAGCAGCCGACCGATTTCAGATTGCAGATTGGCCGCGCCCAGCGGGCGCGAGTTCCCAGGTTCCAGTTCCCAGTCGCTGATCCGTGATCCCCAAACCCTGGCCCCTCGCCCCTCATCCGTCAGCCCACCCCACGCGGTTCATTGTAATGAACCCGCGCCCAGCGGGCAACCTGGTTCGGGGAAATGAGGGGGAAATGAGGGACAGTCACCTGCAGGGCCATTCTAGATTGTAGATTCCAGATTGAAGATTGGCGGGGCGGATAGCCGGCAGCGGGCGGCTGACAGCTTACGGCCCCGCCGAGCGATTCAAGA
>CAIVTL010000037.1 GCA_903908785.1 Caldifarciminota bacterium
CACCCCCTCTGTACTACGAGCGTACAGGATCGTTGCTTTCGCGACGTTGTTTCTCTCCGCCGCCTCTGTCTTCACGCCGGATTCCTCCTCCGGGCATCTTGCATTTTGATATTTGCATTTTGCACTTTGACTTGCACGTCTTACGTGCGCTATGTTCTCAGTGACCTCTGTGATTGATTCTATGTCGGTTCCTGGGTCGGGAATGTCGGCGGCCCAGTGCTTGCGGCAATCAGTCCGGCGGGTTCGGCCGCACCTGCGGGTCCTGGGGAAGCTCGCCGGCCGGCTGCGCGGCGCGCAGGCGCACGTCCCAGTCGCCTTGGCGCGGGAGTCGCTTCAGCAACTCGACCCGGCGCCTCAGGGTGAGGACTCCGTAGCGCTGGCGCAACATCAGCACCAGCCCCTCCTCCGCCGCCGCTGCCCGCACCCCCGGGCATACCGCGGCATAAACGATGAAGCGGGCGCTGGTGGCGTTTTCGGCCAGGACTCCGGCTTCGCTCCGGAAGAACTCTTCCCAGGCCATCTGCTGACGGTCGCGCATCCCCGGTTCGTCCCCGCCGGCACGGTCAAACGCATAGCGGTAGAACGCGGCGATTCGGCGGTACACGCGCGGCAGGAACGGCGCGTCCGGAATGACGGTTTCGCGCAGGCGGTCCGCCAGGTCGGTGTCGGCGGCCGTCAACTCGGGAACACTCAGATACCGTTTCCGCGCCGCGTCGAAGATGTCGTACGTCAGGGCGGAACACGTATCGCGCTGGATTGCCTTCAGCCAGCGATTGGAGTCGCCGAAGAAAGCCGGCACCCAGAGTGGAATGACGCCAGGCTGGACCTGGCTGGTTGTCGAGAAACTGTCGGTAGCTATCTCTTGCTCTATCTGAACACCCATTCTTACCTCTCTGCTAAGCTGCATCTCAGTATGGGTAATCTACGCGGATTCCGCCGGCTGTCAATAAGAGAGTTCTCCGTCACCTCTGCCGGGTTTCGGAGCCGGCTTGAGAATGTCGTCCCATTCCGGCCCCTCGGCGCGCGGCCATGCCTCAAGCTCGGCCGGGTCAGAAGCGTCACCGAGCAGTTCCAGCCTCCGCTCAAGCGAGAACCGGCCATAGCGCTGGTCCAGCAGGTCAACCAGGTGCGCCTCCGCTGCCTGGGCCGATGCCGGTTCCTCCGGACTGACCACGGACACGATTGCCCGCGCGATGTCGGGGTCGCGGGTCAGAGCCTGCGCCTCGGGCAGGAAATACTCCTCCCACGCCGACCGCAGCCGGTCATCGTGAGAGATTTCCTCAAACGGCAGATGCAGTTGCGGCCCGCGATGACACGCGAACCGGAACTGCGCGGCGATTCGCTGGTACGCCCGGCGCAGCAACGGCTGGTCCAGTTCGGCAGTTGTCCTGACCTTCTTGACGATGGCGCTCTCGGCCTGTACCGGCGTCAGCGCGGCCAGCACCTGCTCGCGCGCAGCCTCGTACAGCGCCGAAATCAGAAATGGATACGACTCGCTCTGCATCCCCTTGATGCGCAGGTCATCGTCGCCCCAGAAATCCTGCCGGTCCGGGGCAATGACCGCCTGCCAGCCCGGCATGTCCGGGCCGCTCATCAGCGCGGCCTCCGCTCAACTGGAAGCATCGGGAATCAGAATAGACGCGGCATCCCCGGCTGTCAAGACTCGGATCCCGATCGCCGCAGACGCCAACCTTCACGGCCACGTCCGGATTCCGGATTTTCGATGCTGGACTCTGGATTCTTCAGAAACGGGACTCCAGCGTCTTGGTTGTCGCCACAGACGTAGGCGTGTCGCTCGAGGAGCGAAGCTCTTTGGAGTGCGGCAGCGCCGGGCTGCCGCCTTTCCGGAAAAGCGGGAACTGCGCTCCCGCACTCCAAACCGAAATCACGCAGCTATTTCTGCCCTGCGCATCTCAATACCGACGGCGCCGCCGCCCCAGTAGAAGTAATCCAGCCCCTTGACGACCGGACCGGTGCTTACAACACACGGCGAACCCTGCCGGTCAATCGCATGAATCACCACCGGGCCGAGGTAGCCGCCTTTGAGCGAGCGCAGGTCGCGCACCGCCTCAAGACACGCCTCCCGCACCGAAGCCCCGGCCTTCATGTACAGCACCACCGAACGCGCGGTGCAGGCCCGAGTCGTCATCTCGCCGACGTGCGTGCACCCGCAGGCGCCATAGCGATTGTCCGCATACAGCCCGGCGCCGATTATCGGCGAGTCGCCCAGCCGACCTGGGTACCGCTGCGCCCAACCCGAAGTGCTCGTGCCCGCCGCGATGTCGCCATTGCCGTCGATGCTGAGAAATACAGTGGTGCCGCCCGCGGTCATCTCGTTGCACGACTCCCAGGCAATCTTCGCCAAATCCCCCTCAGGCAGCCTCGCCCGCACCCCGACCGGAACCCGCTCGCGCATCCACTGCTCGTAACGGGCCCACGCCTCATCGGTCAGCATCTCAGCCGGTTCGGCTCCAATCTCCCCCGCGAACCGCTCCGCGCCTTCGCTCACAAGCAGCACGTGCGGCAGCCGCTCCATCACCTGCCGCGCCACCGACACCGCGTGCAGGAACCCGCGCAGGTTCCCAACCGCGCCGGCCCGCCCGGTCGCGCCGTCCATCACCGCCGCGTCGCAACTCACCACGCCGAGCAGGTCCGGCGCTCCGCCTCGGCCCACGGTGACGACACTGGTATCAGCTTCGACGACGCGGATTCCCGCCTCAACCGCGTCCAGCCCCGCCCCGCCCCGCTCAAGCGCCGCTTGCGCAGCCTTCATCCCGCCCCCGCCCTCGCAATTGGCGAGGACCATCATCCCCTGACGTTCATTCATTGTGGTTGCCTCAAACTGTCAGTCGCCAGCCGTCCGCGCGCGTAGCTTCAGCATCGTTTCGCCTGGACAAGCTGTCGGAGGTTCGCCGTCGGATTCGGCACTCATCATTCCGCGCTTATCGCTCATCACTCTCCGCGTGAACTCGACCATCTTGTCACGCCGCGCCTTGACATCGCTCAGAAATAAGTGTCCCGCATTTCCCCGGTCATTCCGCGACGGGTGGGGTTAGCTATCGCTGGCGCGGCGGGCCTCCTCCTCCGTCACAATCTGGAACTGGAGCCTGTAGTAAACGATGCTGATTGAAGGGTTCGCCGCAACCGCGTATTTGAGCTTCCTGTCGAACTGCCGCGCGACGATGACGCCACGCACGTCGCCGGTGCCGGCCAAGTGTTGTTTGATCCAACCCATGTATCTTGATACCTGCCCCACTGCGCTGTCTGACGCCCTGTCGAGTTTCAATTCGACTACCACGAAGTCGCCGTTAGGACGAACACAGAGGAGGTCTATCTCGCCGACATCGGTCGGGTACTGCCTTCCGACGCGGCCGGACGCATCCTTGTAGAGCCTCAGGCCCTTCTCAATCGCCTCGACATCACTCGCAACCACATCCTCAAGCTCATTTTCGATCCGCGCGACGAACTCCTTCTGGCCCCTGCACTCCTCGGCGTCGTCGTTAACATCAGTGGATCGCTCTCCCTGTCTCTCGATGTGTACGACGCACTCACCGGGGTTCGTCTGCTCCTGACTGTCGAACCTCACGAGCAAGGTCGTACCTGGCATGATGTGGCTCTCTCGGTAGAATCGCTGGAGACGTTCTATCGCGGAGGACTTGCTTCTGTGAGCTTTGAAGTGGCGGCCCTCCCCGTCTATGACTGTCATCTTCCTGGGTTTCGTGGGCAAGCTCCGGCCGTGCGTGGCACCATTGTTGTCCCTCAGATTCAGATGCCCGCCACGGACCTCGGGTTCCGTGACTGTTCGCTGGAATTCAACCATATGCTACTGACCTCCTCATGTTCGATCCTGCTATCGGAGTCATGCTCCGCGCCGGAGCGCAAGTTGTGGCGCAGGCGGCTGGCCGGCTGCGGGCTTCTTCCAAGGTTGCGTCTCAATGCGCTTCCAGAGACGCGCATACAGCCTTTCGTATATCGGAAACGCGCTCTCTTTGACCGTGTAACCGCTCGGGCTGTCGGTCATGTTCTTGCCGATGTGATAGCGGCCAAAGCTGCGTATGGCCTCTGAGCCATGCTCGCAGAAGTCCCTCTCGTCAGGTTCCAAGACAACTCCGGCGTCTATGGCGATCTCGGTGAGGTCGTGGTTCGTGATGACCTCGCCACGGAACTTGCCCTTGGAGATGCACTCGGGATGCTCAACGACCAGGTTCGCCTTTAGCAGATTCTCGATGGCGACGGCCGCGAGAAAGAAGGCTACTGTCAGCGTGGACGGCCGGTGTTCAAGAGTACCTCGCTCTGGGTCTGTCGTGTACGCACAAATCGCCTCAACGTCCTCGCGCCACGCTCTATATCCGAGATGCGCCATCCTGTCCACTTCCTCCGCCTTCGAACGCCAGAACGGCGCCATGCCCAGCATGTCGAAGGCCCAGTCCGGCTGGAGACCTTTCGTGATGGAACCAACCGCGCTATTCTTCTGCATTCTACCTCATCGCGCTTCGCACACGACGTAGACCTAAGTTGCACCAATCACGATTCCGAGTTTCCGCTGCCGTCAGCCCACACGACGGATGCTCCGCTCATCAATGTAGACGCACCGTGGCTTGACATAGCTCAGGAATGCGGAGGGGTCACAGGTTTGCGGCTCCGGCGATGTGTGAAGGCTTGCGCCCAAATGACACGATATGCATCCGTTAGGTTGCTGGTTCGCGAGTCTTAGATACGCGCTCGCGTAGCTCCTTCGCCTGTTCGGTTCGGCCGGTCTTCTCATGCAGCTCGGCCATATTCTCCGCAACACCAACAGCGGTCAGGTGCTCCGCGGTTAGGGTCGCTTCGACAATCCTCATTGCCCGGTCGAGTAACGTCTCGGCCTCAGAGTATCTTGACTGCGCCATGAGGCATGCAGCGAGGGGACTGAGCGATTCTGCGACTTCGGGGTGGTTCGCCGCCAAGGCCTTTTCTCGAATGGCCAGTGCCCGCCGAAGGATGCCCTCGGCCTCCACGTACCTGCCTTGACGCATGACGTACAGGCCAAGGTTAGTCAGACCTAGGGCCACGTATTCATGCCAAGGGCCATGTGCGCTCTCCATCACGGCAAGAGACCGTCGGGCGAGTTCCTCGGCCTCCGCATAGCGGCCCAAGTCGTTCTGCGTCGCAGCGAGGTTGGCCATGGCCACTCCAGTAGTCGGATACTCGGGGCCGCACGAGTTTTCAAGAATGTCTAACGCGCGGCGAAAGACCTGTTCAGCCTCCGCCGGCTTCTTTTGGGTACCCAGTTCAGCACCAAGAGCGTTCAGCGCAAAAGCCACCCACGGGTGGTTCTCGCCCAGCGACCCCTCAAGAACCGAAAGCGCACGCCTCGTAATGGTCTCTGCCTCGGCGTACCTCCCTTGGGCTTGAACGATGTTTCCCAGGTCGAGCGTTACCCTCCCGGTGCTCGAATGGCTCGGCCCAAGCAGATGCTCGCGGATGGCCAATGCGCGCCTGACGTGCGTCTCGGCCCCCTCGTACTTGGCGAGCGCATACTCTGCAAGCCCGAGCATACGAAGTGAATCCGCCACCTGCAGATGCTCCTCACCAAGCGCTCTTTCCTGAACTGCAAGCACGTGTCGCTGCAACTCCTCGCAATCCGCGTATCTGCCGAGGGAGTGAAGAGTACCGGCCAGCAACGTGGCTACGGTGGCCGCCTCCAAGCTGTCAACCCCGAACGCAGACCCGCGTACTTTGAGTGCTCTGCGAAAAGCAAACTCAGCTTCCGTGTACTTGGCCAGATTATAGAGCTCCTTCGCCAACTCAAAAAGCGATGTGGCCACATCCGGGTGGTCGGGTCCGAGATGCCGCTCCAGCAGGGCGGTCATGTCGCGGAACATCGGCTCCAATAGCCGCGGCCTGAAGGCCCGCTGGAAGACATCGGATGCTTGCGTCAGCCACTCCAGCAACTGCGAGGGAGCGTGGACCTCGCGAGCGTGGTAAAACGCCTCTGCGAACGCGACCTCATCCCGAGAGGAGAGTGCGCTCACCTCAGTGCGACTGAAGATGGCGCTGTGGTACTCCAGCAAGACCGTGTTCACTCGCTGCCGCAACTCCGTCGGCACGTGCTCGATGAGACTCGAACGCATCAGTGCGTGCATGGTCCATGTGCCGGTGGCGCTGCTCTCCGAGATGAATGAGAACCGGCACAAATCGTTGAAGGCAGTGAGAGGGTAGCCGGTCTGGAACTTCGAGACCAACAGCTCGAATATCGGCTGTGTCCAGAAACGGGGGGTTGCCAGCACTTTCAGGGTCTCGACTTCGGGCTGGGTCAGGTGACGAAGGAAGCGGGCGAAGACCTCGGTCTGGTTCCCGGTGAAATCGTCCGGCGTCGGCGGGCGGCCCGTCCTGGTTTGGACTTCATTGAACGTATCCACCGCAAGGTCCAGATAGTAGGGTAACCCTCCGCTGCCGGTGACTACGGTATCTTGAACTGACGCGTCATCAACGCCACAGGACGCAAGGAACCGCCTGGCGTCATCCGCACTCAATCCGCCGAGTAGATGCTGACTGATGCACTTGCCCCAGTCTTTGTCCACGTCCTCCCAACGGAGCTTCTCTCGGCCGCAAACCACCCACAGGACTTCCGGCAACTGCGCGGCGAGTTCCCGTACCCAGGCATCGCGCTGAAGCAGCTTGCCCTCTGACCGCTCTCCCTCGGTCAGCGCCTCGTAAGTATCAAGGAACAACACGGCCTGGGTCTGTTTCGTCCGCAGGAAGTCGCGCAGGTCGGCGGCCCAAAACATCGGCAGCCTTTCGGCAATCTGCACTGCTTCCAAGGTCGGCAGTTCACGCAGTTCGGCATGGCCGCGTTTGGTCCACCAATCGCCCAGCACTTTGGACCCCTTCCCCGCCATCTTGGCTATCTTCGGTATCCAACCAACAACCGGAGCGTCGCCCAGCAGCGAGACCAAGTCGGCGACTATCGCCCCCTCCTCCCAGAATGGGAAGGTGTTCTTCTTCAGCGCGACGTCAGGCCTCGACTTCTGCCAGTACGTCGCATAGGCAACATCAAACGTGTTAAAGGGAATCCTGTAACGGTCCCGCAGCGCCTTCCTCAAAACAGACAGCGCAGTCTCTTGGTCCCGGTGACTCGGCAAAGCGAAATCAGTCACGGCGTGCGGAGCATCGCCCTTCGCATCGAGTAACTCGCACAGCTTGCGCCGTAGGCTCGTCTTGCCGACGCCGCCCACTCCGTAGTAAGTCAGCACCTGCGGCTCCGCACCGACGGGCTTGGCCATCGCGGCGTCGAAGAAGGCTATCAACTCCTCGCGCCCAACGAACTGCCGGGCTACCGCCGGACGGCGTTCTCCAAGAATGAACTTGGGTCTTATCGGCATCAGGTTCTCAGTGTGCAGAGCACAGTCATGTACGTCGGACTGACAAAAGGGCCACGGTGACAACGAATCGGAGTTGGCCCTTCTTTGCATTCGCCGGAGAGGAAGACCTTGCGGTCTTGGTCGAAGCGGTCGACCAGGCGTTTGACGGCGTCGGGCGCGGGCGTTGCCATGCGGCAAGAGGATAGCTCCGGCAGGGACGGAGTCAAGTCAGAGGCGTGAAGCCGGCCAAGACGCAAGGCCGCCTCCCGCAAGCTCATCATCACCGCACCCAGATAGGCCGCCAACGGTTGACGGCTAACGGCTGACAGCCTTCAAGCGATGCACGGCCGAAGATAGAAGGCAGATGTCCGGGTACGGATTGCGGACCACGGTTCAAGGTGCACGGCCGGCTGCCTCCTGCTTGACGCCTGATGCGGTTCTGCTACACTGAGGCATGAGTCCAAGAGTCCCGCTCGACCGCGAGGAGCTGGCCGAGTTCTGTCGGCGCAATCACATCAGCAGGCTGTCGCTGTTCGGCTCGGTGCTCACCGAGCGTTTCGGCCCGGACAGTGACGTGGACTTCCTTGTTGAGTTCGAGCCGCACAACGGGCCCGGCTACTTCGGCCTGGCGCGAATGGAGCGCGAGCTTTCCGAACTGGTCGGCCGCAAGGTTGACCTGCGCACGCCGCTTGAACTGAGCCGCTACTTCCGGGACGAGGTCGTCGCCAGTGCCCAAGTACAGTATTCCGCGGCCTGACGCAATCCGGCTGCGCCACATGCTCGACGCAGCCCGCGAAGCGCTGGACTTCGCGCAGGACAAGACCGAGTACAACATCGGCGACGACCGGAAACTTGTACTCTCACTGGTCAAGGAAATTGAGATCATCGGCGAAGCTGCCGGCAAAGTGTCGGAGCCGACCCGCCGCCAGTTGCCGCAGATACCGTGGCAGGACATCGTGGATATGCGGAACCGGCTGATACACGTCTACTTCGACATTGACGTCGGTGTCGTCTGGGAGACCGTGTCCAAAGACCTCCGTCCGCTGATTGCTGCTCTCGATACTGCCCTGAAGCCCCTGCCGTAATACCCGCCCTACACGTCGCCGAGCTACGGCGATGGCGGCTGTAGTACCTTCCCTGGCCATTCCGGTCTGAATAGACCAGCTCACCCCGCAGCTCTAAGGCCCGATTGGTACCAGTCGCGCGTCGGCAACCGCGGCTGAGCGTTCGGACTGCATCAGGACAGTCATCAGCAAGCTCCGATCTTCGTCTAACGCGCCCTGCAGCACGTACGTGAAATCTGCGCCGATTCCGACTCCAGTGTCAGCCTGAAGCGTAGTAGGAAACACGACGTCAATCGCCCTTCTGCGCGCTTCTAACAAGACAAAATAAGACATGGCCGTAGTGTGGGCTCTCTTTATTGCTCACTCTGCCGCAGTCTGAGCAGCGGTCGCGGCTGCTGAGTCGGCAATGCGTCGGGCAGCATAGCTGACCGCAGTATGTGCCGCTAATCGGGCTGCGCCCATGGCTTCAGATTGGGCAGCAGCATGGGCAAGCCTCTGGGCCGCCCCATAGGCCGCCCAGGGGCTAGCCCTGGGGCTAGCCCCCTATGCAGCACGCATGGCGGCGGCAAGGTCTGCCAATAAGCCTGCCCTGAAGGCTGCAGAGCGTGCGGCCCAGTCTGCCATTATGAAGTCCATGATGCTTGCGCTGGATTCGGTCCTGAGCTATACTCGGTTGGCTGCGGCGACTGCTACCGCTGCGCAACTAGAACTCTCAGGCGCGGCGTTCGTGCGGCGGTCTGTGCGAGTCCGTGTGAAGCCCGTGACAGCAATTCAGACTGGAGGTAGGAATGGCAGTGAAGTCGTCCGATGACAGGCTATACAACTATAAGCTGAAGCATGACTCTGAGGTCATCAAGAAGCAGGCCGACCAGCGGCGAGATAGGATGCTGGCCAAGCAGGAGACATCGCAGGCCGAGTTGGTGAACATCGAGGAACGGGCCAAGGTGATTCTGGGCACGTTCGGTGTGCCGACCTGGACCTACCCTGCGTACTTGAACTTCGTTCGGGAGGCGTGGAAGAAGTCGAAGAAGTTCCATGACCAGACCCTGGCCAAAGAGGTGATAGTGATTGAGGACAAGTGGGTCTCGCGCGAACTCAAGCGGCCGGTGCTGGAGGAACTCAGGAAACAGACGCTGGGAATACCGGACGTAAGATAGGGCAAGTCAGAAGGCAGAAGACAAAAGCCCCGAGGCAAAGCCGCGGCCAGGCCGGGAATTGCGCGGCTGCGTCGTTCGTCTCAGCCGTTGCCCGGACCAAACTTCCTGTTCAGCAGCCTGAGCAGGTTCTTCTTCCGCTTGTTTCGTTCCCGGTAGCCGGCAAGGAACTCGCGGAACTTGTCCGGGCGGCCTAGCTTCCCTGCGAGCGCCTCGGCGCGACACAGATACCTGACCGCGGCCCGGTACTCGAAGTCCGCCGCGTGCTGTACCACCTGTTCGGCAAGCTGCTGGTAGATGCGCACCGCATCGGCCGGATGCTTGGCCTCTCTGGCCCGTGCCAGCTTGAACCACACTTCGACGTCGCAACCACTAATGTTCGCCTCACGCCAGGCCGCGTCAACGTTCTTCTCGCTCAGGAGAATCTCGACCAGGAGGGACCCGCAGGTCGTCCGCTCGCGTTCCTGCTGTTCCTTCGGCCCGGCAGTGCGCGCCCGGACAGTCCTCTCGCGCAGATACTCCAGCGCCTCGTCGCGCCAGACTGGAGCCTGCCCGGCCTTCTGCGCGAACGTCCGCAGTTGCCGGTAGTTCTCGATGCCGGGGCTTTCAGTGAACAGGGCCCAGACCTGACTGAGCGCCTCGGTCATCCGGTTGCGTCGGCTGTACTCCCCGGCCAGCAACTCGCGCAGGTAGGGGTGCGGCGCGGCCGGAAAGGTCTTCACACCCAGTTCTGCCCACGCCACTGCCTTGTCTGGCAGGCCCAACTCCATGCACTGCCGCGCGGTGACGTAGTACGCCCAAGGCTTGCTGAAATCGGAGCGCACCACCTCTGACAGCAGTTCCGGGTCCACCGTCAGGAGCGCGGCGTGGCATACGACCTCTTGCAGCCGGGAACCTTCGTCGCGCGGGGAAGGCCTGGCCCGCCACTCGGCCACGGCCAGCTCTCGATAGACCGCCAACCCCTTGTCCCCGAGCAGTTCAGCGTAGCGGATGAAGACCCCTTCCCACGCGGCGCGAGCTGACCTGAGCTCGAAATTGAAGAGCCACCGGGCCAGTTCGGCCGGGTCGGACTTGGCGACAGCGCACGCCCGGAGATGCAGTGACAGGAACTCGCTGTCAACCTGCTCAAACCCCTGGCCTGGGTCGTAGGTCCAACCTCTCATACCTTTGGACCGTTCAAGCCCGTATGCTGCCAACTCGACGACCGTAGCAGCTTGTCCCGCAGCCAGCATCTGCTCCAAGGCATCCCGTACAGAATTGAGCTTACCTGCCTGTCTGGCAGTCTGATATCTGAGCCCGGTCCGATGCGGCGACGTCACGTCGTCAATCGCAGCCCGAATCGAGCCCGGTTCGGCCCTGACCGGCCGCTCCTGCGGCTCGCGGTGCTGCTTGAGAACCTGACTGACTCGACTTCTGGCTCGCGACCCGTAGCCGCTGACATGGATGCCCCTTCCCCGCCGCCGTTCGAGCCAGGCCAATCCGGCCGCCACGATGTGCTCGCAGAATCGTCCGTCGCTTCCCACCGGACATGGACACGTGCCGCGCAACTGCCCGTCAACCACCCACAGCTCGACATCATACCAGTCCCACCCGCGGACGCGTGCGGAAACCCTGTCGGTGCGGGCCATCAGGTCACTCACCCTGCCCGTCTTGAGATACCGTCGGCCAAAGCTGTACGCGCTCCCGTGCGCGCTGCGATCGAGCGTCTCTTTAGTCAACAGCTCAGTCAGGGTTGGCTTAGCCACGCCTCAATCTACTGACTCCGTCCCGCCCGGTCAAGCATCGGAGTCGGGACTCAGGAGTCCGGTTTGGGTCCCTTATTGACAGATTCCAGGCTCGACTTATACTGAACGCAGACGGCAGTCCGATACCGTTGCCGGGACAACCCGGCACAGGAGGTGGAAATGAAAAGCCGCAGTTCATCCAGGGTGACGCGCGGGTTCACGCTCGCCGCACTGGGTTGCATCATCAGTCAGTTCCTGGCCGGCTCAGTCGCTCTGAGCCAGCCATTCCCGTCGTTCATGCTCGACAGCTCGATTGTCCGTGGCCCGACCCTTGCCGGTGAGGTGGCGGGCACGGCGGTCGCGTTTGGTCCTGACACTGGCCTTGTTGTCTGGGTCGAGGACTACGTCTTGCACGGTGTGCGCGTATCGAGTGCCGGCGCTCTGCTGGACACTGTGCCGATTGAGGTGAGCGGCCCCGACTATGATGCGGAGCAGTATTCGCGCCCCGAAGTGACGTGGGGCGACGGGCAGTACCTCGTTACGTGGCTGGGCGAGTCCAGGGCGATGTGCGCGTGGGTCGGCACCGACGGAAACGTCATCCGCCGCGCCATCCTGCAAGACGAGGTGGACCCGGCATCGGCCTCGCGCGCGGCGGCGGACTTTGACGGCACCAACTTCATCGTTGCCTGGGCCAGCAGAACTGGAACGACTCCGTTTGCTGCGTACTTCTGCCGAGTCTCTCCTCAGGGAGCCGTACTCGACAGCCCGCCAAGACTGGTTGCGCCTCTCAGCGCGCTCGAGCAGTACGACATCGCGGTCTGCTTCCACGGGGACCGGTATCTCGCGGTCTGGCATGACTGGGACACGAGCGGCATGTGGGGCAGCTTCATCCTGCCGGACGGGTCGGTGCCGGACTCGGTCGGCTTCCCGGTTCGCAGCGGCAGCGTGGTCGAGTTCCCGCACCTGACTCATGACAGCCGGAACTTCGTCGTGGCATGGCACGAGACCGGAAACCGAACCGTGCTGGCGCGGGTCACGGACGACGGGCAGGTGCTGGACAGCGCCGGAGTCGTGCTGGACAGCTTCTCACCGTGGCAGAACGACGTCTTTTCCACCGGAGACACGACCCTGGTAGTCTTCGCAAGCGATTCTCTGTGGGGCTTTGATAGCACGCGAATTCTCGCACTGCGCGTTGATACGGCCCTGAGTCGCATGGATAGCGCGCCGGTCGCACTCTCGGGCTCCAGCGATGCAGGCCTCAAAGAGAGCGCGCCAGACGACCCCGCCATCGCGATGGGCGGCGACAACTACGTCGTGGCTTGGGTCCAACCCGTCCCGCCCGACTCGGAACCGGACCCACGCATAGCGTGGTATCGCCGGCTGAGTCGGCAGGGCCAACTGGTAGATTCGGCACCGGTAGTGGCGTCGTACGGGTCGAACATCCAGACGTACCCGGACATCGCCTCGGACGGAATCAACTTCCTCGCGGTCTGGGCTGACACGCGCCGCGACTCCATCAGCGGGAGGTCGGTGGTCTACTACGGCATGAGGTTCTCGGCGGACGGGACACTTCTCGACTCGCAGCCGGTCCGAATCGGGGGCGGAACCGGTACCGCACGCCGCCCGACCCTGGCTTGGGGTGGTGGGTGCTACCTGGTCCTTTGGCCCTTCGGCTTTGGGTTCTCTGCGGCTCGCGTCGCACCCGATGGCAGTCTGCTCGACAGCGTTCCACTCACCATCGAAGACCCGGGCATGCCGGAGAGATATCCGGACGTGGCGTACGGTGATTCGGTTTTCCTCGCAGCCTGGAGCACGCAAGCCGCCGACGACATCCACGGTGTCCGGGTCACGCCCTCGGGTCTTGTGCTCGATACGATACCGCTGTTGCTCCAGGTCGACGCGAGCTACCGGTCTGCCTATCCGCAGGTTGCATTCGACGGTGAGAGCTTTCTCGTCGCGCGCAACGACAGTCGGCCTCTTCCCCGCAGGCTTCGCGGCGTACGCGTCAATACGTCCGGCCGGATTCTGGACACCGCCGACATCGACATCGATTCGGTCACCACGACCAGCGCGACCCCGAAGCTCGCGTTCGGGGAAGGCGTCTACCTCGTGACCAACAGCCGCTACGGCAACTCCCGGCGTGTGACGCCGGACGGCATGGTGCTCGACCCGGTGCCGAGCACGTACCACAGCTACGCGCAATCGGTCTTTGACGGCACCAACTTCATGCTCTTGTGCGAGAGAGACAGCAGCGACGGACTCGGTGCGATGCGCATCACGCCGGACGGAAGATTGCTGGATTCGATACCGTTCCTGCTGGCAACGGCTGATGGCGCACAAACCTCAGTGCGGTACGCGGCGATGGCGACGAACGCATCGTGGCGCGTCGGGCTGGTGTCTCGGTGCTTCGAGCAGCCACCTTACCTGACCTATCGCATTCGCGCCGCGACCTTTCCAGCCGTCATCGGCATCGGCGCGGGACACGAAGACGCACGGATTGCGCCGTTCCGCCTTCTGCCGAACCCGGCGTCGAGAATGGTCACACTGTCGTTCGGCGTGAGGCAGGCCGGGCCGGTGCAGGTCTCGGCGTTCGACGCAGCCGGAAGACGTTGCGCGGTCGTTCACTCCGGCAGAATGCCCGCCGGCACGCATAGCCTGGCCCTTGATACACGTCGCTTGGCAAACGGCGTCTATTTCCTGCGCTTCGAGGCGGGCACGGACACGCGGTCCGCGCGGCTGGTGGTCTCTCACTAGCCCGCGGCCAGCGCGGTTGACACCGGCTGCGCCCAAGGGTATGATTGCCTTGACCGTATGACGAGTTTCGACGTTACAACGCATGTCCGTACTGAGCTTATTGACATCACGAGCAAGGTGCAGGACGCGGTCGCGCATTCCGGCGTGAGTTCCGGCATCTGCTTCGTCAACGTGCCGCACACGACCGCGGCTGTGACCGTGAACGAATCATACGACTCGGACGTCGCCGGCGACATTACGGCCACGCTCTCGAAGCTCGTCCCCCATCGCGCCGGCTACGCCCATGCCGAAGGCAATTCCGACGCGCACATCAAGGCGGTGCTGGTCGGCTGCTGCCAACCGATACCGGTCGAGGATTCGCGGCTCGCCCTCGGCCAGTGGCAGGGAGTCTTTTTCTGCGAATTCGACGGCCCGCGACAACGTCGGGTCCAAGTACAGATACTGAAGTCATAAGGAGGTCAATTGGCACACAAGAAGCTGTTCATTCCCGGCCCGACCGAGGTACGGGAAGAGATTCTGAAGGCGCAGGGGCAGTGGATGATTGGCCATCGCTCCAAGGAATTCGGCGAGTTGAACAAGCGCTGCGTCGAGAAGACGAAGCAGATACTCGGGACGAAGAACTACCTGTTCTGGTTCACGTCGTCCGGTACCGGCTGCATGGAAGGCGCGCTGCGTAACGTCGTGACCGGCAAGATACTGCACACGGTCAACGGCGCTTTCTCGGACCGCTGGTTCAAGATTTCCAAGGCCTGCGGCAAGAGCGCAAGTTCCATCGCCGTGGAGTGGGGCAAGGCAATCAAGCCGGAGATGGTTGACGCCGAACTGGCCAAGGGCGGGTACCAGGCCCTGACCATCACCGAGAACGAGACCTCGACCGGCGTGCGCAACCCGATTGAGGCCATCGCCAAGCTGGTCCGAGCCAAGTACCCGGACGTACTCATCCTGGTTGACGCCGTCTCCGGTCTGATGGGCGACTGGTTCGAGATCGACGGGCTCGGCCTCGACGTCGTGGTCGCGTCCAGCCAGAAAGCCGTCGCGCTGCCGCCCGGCCTGGCCGTGTCAATCGTGTCCCAGCGCGCGCTCGACAAGTGCCGCACCGTGACCGACCGCGGCTACTACTTCGACTACGACGCGATGCTGAAGCGGTACGACAAGGACTTCCAGACCCCGACCACGCCCGCGGTGTCGCTGTTCTGGGCCCTCGACCTCGAACTCGACCACGTCGTCAAAGAAGGAATGCAGAACCGCTACCAGCGCCACCTCGAAATGGCGAAGTTCACCCGCGACTGGGCCGCGAAGTACTTCAAGGTCTTCCCGGAGCCCGGCTACGAGTCGGTCACGCTGACCACGGTCGCCAATTCGCGCAACATCGTGGTCAAGGACCTGAACGGCGAGCTGAGCAAGCGCGGGATGCAGATTTCCAACGGCTATGGCGACCTGAAGGAAAAGACCTTCCGCATCGCGCACATGGGTGACCTCACAATGGCGGACATGAAGGAAGTGACCTCCGCCATCGTGGACGTGCTCAAGTTGTAGTAATACGCTGAACGCATCACGCTTGACGCCTCGCGGCCGACACCCGGCGGCGAGGCGTCCGGCGTTGGAGATGAAACCATGGATGGACACGGCGCGCGTAGGACGCGCAAGTCAAAGGTCAAAATGCCCGAATACGGAATCCGGCACGAAGACAGAGGCGGCGGAGAGAAACAACGTCGCGAAAACGACGATCCGGCACGCTCATAGTGCAGATGAACGCAGATTGAGTTCAGAGCCGGGCCCGGGTTCTGCTTCAGTGTCAATCGGCGTGTATCGGCGGCTGCCCGCCCGGCGGGGCCGGTCATGAACCGACTCGCGCTACTGCTGCTCGTCCCCGGCCTTCTGGTCCGGACCGGCACTGCCGGTTCGTACGCACCGGAGCCGTACGCCGACGCGCGGGTCATCCGCTTCGCCAACGGCGCGAGCATTGACACCCGCTTCGCTCCCTTGCCTGACGCGGACTCTCGGCTGGAAGCCGGGACCTGCTGGCTCGTGCATCTGGCCGGGCCGGTGCGGCCGGAATGGCTCAAGGAGCTGAACCGTATCGGCGCCGAGCCGATCTGCTACCTCGCATACCAGACAGTCGTCTGCCGCCTGGGGCGCGACGCGTCGGTCAGCGCCGTCAGCACGCTACCGTTCGTAGACTGGCTCGGCCCGCACCCGGCCGCAGCCAAGCTTGCCCCGGAACTCCTTCTCGTTTCTCGCCTCTCGCCTCTCACCTCTCGCCTCTCGCTGGTTCTATCCGTCTGGCCGGGCGAGGACCCCAACTCGGTCGCGGCTGCGATTGCCGGCACCGGTGCTGCCGTGATGGACGTGACCGGCCGCTCGGTCCGGTTCCGGCTCGACGCAGCCCGCCTGCCCGAAGTCGCGGCACTCGAACCCGTCGCCTGGATTCAGGAATGCTCCCCGGCCCTGGCGTATAACAGCGACGTACAGTGGGTGATGCAGGTCGGCTGGCGCCCGCAAAGGCCGGACGAGGTTTCCGGCCGCCGAATCTGGACGCACGGCATCCGGGGCCAGAACATGGTTGTCGGCCTGTTCGACACGGGAATCACGACCGAGCATGACATGTTTATCGACCCGAACTTCCCGGTGACCGCGCCCGGGCTGTTTCCGCAGCACCGCAAGCTCGCTGCCTACAAGCTTTACCGCTCTGCCAGCTTCGGTGACGGCGGCAACTACCACGGCACCGCACTCGCCGGAACCCTCGCGGGCAACGACTCCATCGCCGGCAACGCCTCGAAGCTCGACGGAGTCGCCCCGGACTGCCGCATCTACTTCGTCGACAACGCCAACTCGTTCGGCATCTACGTACTGGATAACGACCTGACCGCGCTGCTCGACTCGGTGCGGTTCAGCCGGGGCATGAGCGAACCGGTTCGACAGGTGTCCGGTTCGTTCGGCACCGACCTGGAGCTTGGCTACTATCGACTGGAGGAAGCTTCGCTCGACGCGGTCTGCTGGGCCGACAAGGAGTTTCTCGTCGTCTGGGCCGCCGGCAACTTCGGGGGCAGCACCTACAATCTCGGCCACCCGTCCGGGGCCAAGAACGCGCTGACCGTCGGCTCCTGCGGCAACGGCACGCAGAGCAACACGATCAGCAGCTCCTCCTCGCGCGGGCCGTGCCGGGACGAGCGCATCAAGCCGAACCTGCTCGCGCCCGGAGAGAACATCGCCACGGCCGACGGTCGCGAACCCCATGCCTATGTCAACTTCAGCGGTACCAGTGCGTCCGCTCCCGCGGCCAGCGGCGCACTGATGCTTCTGCGCCAGTACTTCGCCGAAGGCTGGTTTCCGACCGGCGCGCCCGACTCGGCCCACCGCGTCGCACACCTAAGTTCGGCCCTGATGCGCGCCATGGCCATCGCGGCCTGCGATTCGAATGTCGGCACCGAATACCCGCCCAATTCCTCTGCCGGTTGGGGCCGGCTCGACCTCGCGACCATCATGCACTTCGCCGACGACTCCAACGGGCTCGCGTTCCTCGACGAACCGGTCGGAGTCTCAACCGGTCAGACCCAGACATTCCAGTTCGAGCTTTCCGGCCGCGCGCCGCTGCATGTTGCGCTCGCCTGGACCGACACCGCGGCCGCGCCCGAGGCCGCGATTGCCATCGTCAACGACCTGAACCTGGAACTGACCAGCCCGGACGGCAACCGTTATCACGGCAACCAGTTCTACGCCGGCTGGTCCGCGTCCAACCCGCCGAACTGGGACGAGCGCAACGTCGAGGAAGTCTGCAAGGTCAGCCATCCGCTGCCCGGCCGCTGGACCGCGCGCATACTCGGCCGCAACGTCTACTCCCCGCGCCAGCCGTTCGCCGTCGCGGTTCGGGGTGGCATTGCCGGCATGGTGCCAGGCATCACCGAAGAGGACTGTCCCCGAACGGAGACTGTCCCCAAAGTCCGTGGGGGATTCCCCCTTCGGCCCGGCTGGCGACTGGCGGTTTTCGCAATTGATGGCAGACGGGTGTTCGCGGGGACTGTCCCCGAATGGGGACTGTCCCCAGTGCCCTCTCTGCCGCCCGGCGTGTACTTCTACCGGCTCGAGTCCGGCAGCGAGCGACCCATCACCGGCAAGCTCGTCATCTGCCGCTGACCGGCGTCAGACCTGTCAGATTAGCCCAACTGGTCCGACTCCCGCACCCTACACCAGCCCGGACACCCACTTGTCGTTGATGACCACTTCGCGGTTCCAGAGCACCGCGGCCACCCGCACGCCCGCAATCTGGTCCAGGAACGTCACGGTATCAAGCAGCTTACCGATTCCCCACACGTCCGCCTCAACCTGCACATATCGGTTCTGGTAGGTCTTGCCGCCGAACACGACGCTCAAGCCCGCCTCGCTCACCAGTCGTCCGAGCTGGTCCGGACGGTGCCCGGTCTCGACCAGGAAGTGGAAATGGCCGAAGTTCTCGACCGGCGCCCAGTTGACTTCGGGCAGCACCCGCAGCACGCCGGTGCGATTGGTCTCACTCCACAGCAGCCGGTCCAGCTTGGCGCGTACCCAGGTCGGGTCGCGGCCCATCTCGGAACCGACTTCGACAATCCCGGATTCCGGATGCTCCACCAGGTGGCGAACCAGTCCCTTCTCGTCCTTGGACAGCGGCAGCGCGACGGGGAATGAATACTCGGCAAGCCGGTACACCTCGTGGTATTCGATACCCGGCGCGTTACGGATGAACTCCGCTTCCTTCTCAAAGTCGCGAGAGTAGAAGAGCAGAGCCACATTCGGCCCGACCTTCTCCGGCAGGCTGGTATTCAGCACAATCTCGCTGACAAACGGCAGCTTTGCGGCGAGCGCGTTGGCAAGGCCCAGGTCGCGCTTCGCGCTGGCCAGCACTGCGGCCCAGACCCAGTCACCGCCCAGGAGCGGCGGCACGACCAGCGTCGTCTTGAACCCGCGGACGATGCCGAGCGAACAGAGCCGCCGCAGCCGCTCCGCGTATTCGGCGGGCTTCAGCCCGACTGCCGCCACTTCGCCATCGGTCGGAAACCACCCGCGCGCCTCAGCCAGCCGCAGCGCCACCACATCATTCTTTTCGACAATCATTCCGCCTCCCGTCCGTGTCCGCCCTTCGCCATTCGAGCTTCGTCCTTCGTCATTTCCTCAGTACGACCCTTTGCGAGACAGCACTGCCGGTATCGTCATCACGATAATCTTCAGGTCTTCCCAGAAAGTCCACTCCTGCACGTAGTGGGTATCCATCTCCACCCGCGACTGGTAGCTCGTGTCGTTGCGGCCGGAGACCTGCCAGCGTCCGGTCGCCCCGGGCGGGACCCGGAACATCAAAAGCGAATGCTCCATATAGTACTTCACCTCGTCGTCGACAATCGGCCGCGGCCCGACAAAACTCATCTCGCCCACGACGATGTTGAAGAACTGGGGCAGTTCGTCGATGCTGAACTTGCGCAGGAACCCGCCGATTCTCGTGACCCGCGGGTCGTTCTTCAGCTTGAACTTCTCCTCGAACTCCTTCGCGAGCGCCGGGTCCGATTCCAGCAGGTCTTTCAGACGTTTGTCCGCATCCTTGTGCATCGTGCGGAACTTCAGAATCCGGAGCTCGCGCATATTCCGTCCCAGCCGCCGGTGCCGGTAGAAGACCGGGCCCCGGCTGTCGAGCTTGACGGCGATGCTGGTGACGATGTATACCGGGCTCAGGATGATGATGGCCAGGCAGGACAGGACCAGGTCGACGACGCGCTTCAGTCTTCGTCCCACTCCGCTCAAAGAGTAGGAAGAAATCGGCCGCGGGTGCGGCCCGAGCAGATACCCGAAAATCTTGAAAGACGGCACGCCGATAAAGTCCACGAAATAGTCGCCCGAAAGACCGGCCACCAAGTAGTCGGTCTTCGGCTCCGCGCTGTCCACAACAATGGTGTCGTACCTGGCAACGTGCCCCCGGTGGTCGGAATGCTGCTGCAGCCAGCCCGGCAGGTCTTCCAGCGTGATTACCTCCATGCACTCAAAACCCCACCAGCGCAGCAGCCGGGTCTTGTCCAGGTGCAGGTCGGTTACGAGCAGCACCGGCTGGCGAGTCAGATATCGCAGGCAGAGGCCGATGAGCGGGGCAAACGCGGTGAGATACAGCCAGAGCGCCAGCCAGAACCGGATGTACACATTCTCGCACCACGGCCACAGCCCGTGCAGAATGCCGTACCCGGTGTAGGTCAGACCAAACGCGGCCTGGGTCCTGAGGGTCAGTCCGAAATTGGCGCGGGCGGTCGACTCGAACTCGCCGGACACGTAGCTCGCCGCCGCAAGGATTATCCAGACGGCAGCGACTGTGGTCAGCGCCACCGAGTCCTTCACGAACGTGTTCCGGAGCAACGTGATGACGAGCAACAGGAACAGCAGTTCCATGACAACGAGCACGGAGCCGTTATTCCTGAGACTTATCTTCATATATCGGAACTAAACGCAGTCTAGCAGGCACACCGCGCCAGTCAAGCGCGGGAGGGG
>CAIVTL010000038.1 GCA_903908785.1 Caldifarciminota bacterium
GACTTCACGGTGTTTTCGGAGTCAGACACCGGGGCGATGGCGGCCATCCAGCTTGTCGCCGCCGAATTTGACAACAGCACGCCCGGAACCGGCGGGTATTTCTCGAATCGCATTACCTGCCCGACCGTGCATCGCCATCCGTCCGACATGGGCCGCAATCGCACCGGCTGGAATCAGGTCGAACGCGACGCCAGCGTAAACCCGGTTTACGCAGCATCAATCACCTACGTTTTTGGCGTTTCGCAGGCATAACATGCCATTCTACGAACTCCAAGCCATCGACCGCGTTACCGACCAGTGGGTGACGTTCTACGCCGCCGCCGGGGGCGAGGGGCTGACGGTTCAGGCATACGGCGGCACCGAAACAGACCTGCTGAAGCAACTATCCCGCTCGTTCATCGGCTTGAAGGACATCCGCGTGGCGAAAGTTCACGAGACCAAGCCGATTCTTTCAAAACAACTTCCGATGAAGTCGTACTGGTTTCAGATCGACGAACTGACATCGCTCTTGAAGCGAAAGGAATCCAATGGCACAAGTAGCGCTCCCCAAAGTCACGCTCGGCAATGTCGCGCTCCCTTCCGGGTACGGCATTCTCGCCAAGCGGTTCAGCATCAATGAGTCTCAGGCGGTTGAGGACGTGACCCCGTTCGGGTCCAACACCTGCACTCGAAACATCGGGTCCGGCACCCCGGACTACTCGTTCAGCGTGTCCGGAGTGGCCACGGCCGCCAGCAACCCCGGTTTCGGCCAGGCCCAACTGTCCGGTAACGACGGCACTGGTGCCACGCCGCCCCAGGCCACGTTCACCGTCACCACCGGCATCACCTTCACCGGCCCGGTCGTGATCGGCAGCACGAGCATGGAAGAGGAGCGGACCCGCCCCGGTGTTCCGGTGACGATTTCCGGCAAGAACGCCGGCGATTGGGTTGTGGCGTGGAGCGGCTCGTAATAGCCGGATGGCGATTGTCGCCCTTGATCCTAACCAGTGAGATGGCACGTAAACGGGTGGTGCCTGTTGTCGCCATCCGGCTGAAAGGTATTCATGCCCCCGAAGACAATCGAGAAGGACATCGAAGGCCGCAAGGTCTTATTGAAGAAGGTCAACCGCAAGATTCGCGGCGACATCGACTCATTGGCCCGCACCTGGACGAAAGAGCAGCGGGCCGAGTCGATGCGCATGGCTGGATATGAAGCCGACCAGATCGCGGAGACACTGACCGAACTCAGTGCCATGCCGGTGGACGTGGACAAGGAAATCATCCCGTTCTGGACCGCCGTGGCGGACGGGGCGTGGGAGTGCCTGAAACTCCACCTCGCCAACCCTTCCGACGCCGCCCACATCGAAGACCTCGACAACCAGACCGTGGTGGAATGGCTGATTGAGTGTTGGGATGGGCTGATCGTCCTGAAACCGAAACCACTGCCCGGCGACGAGCAGGAGGCGGAAGCCGATGACCCTATTGCGGGGCCGAACTTCGGCCCGACCAACCCGATTGGTGGAGCGGCCCCCACGGCTACCTGATCGCCCGAAAGATCGAACACTGGTTTCACCTGCCGCTGTACGAGGCGGACGAAATCCCCTTGGCCGAGTTCCCTGACTTGATGAACGCCATCGCCGAAATGTCCGCCGAGGCCAACGGCGGCGCGTCGCGGGAGTTCCGCGACATCATGGACTTGAACGTCATGGCCCGAAAGCGAGTCTGATATGGCAAACCCGATTTGGACAGGCGTGTCCTCCACCGTCTACACGTTGGCGGCAAACTGGAACCCCGCGACCGCCCCGGCGGCCAGTGGCAACGTCTTCTTCAACGACCAGGCCGTCGGCCCGGTTGCCGGGAGCGACCAGTCCGGGACGGCACTGGCGACGTTCCACGTCAACATGAACTGTACGTTCAACATCGGCGACAATGGAACGCCGTTGAAGATCAACTCCCCGCTGGTGTACGTCGGCGAGCCGTCCATGTCCGGCATCAGTGGAGCCGGGGCCGGCCGGATCAACATTGACCTGGGAACCACGGCCACCACCGCCTACGTCTACAACTCGTCGTCATCCTCGACCGATACCGGGAAAGAGCCCGTCCGCATCAAGGGCGTGAACGCCGCCAACGAGATCACCATCGAAGGCGGGCTGGTGGGTTTCGCCACAGACAACATCGCCGACGTGGCCACCATCGGCACGATCAACGTCTGCGGAGGAACCGCCCATATTGCGGTAGGCGTGACGCTTGCAACCCTGAACATCAGCAGCGGCGAGGCCGACCTTTACACGGCGGCGACCACGATCAGCATCAGCGCCGGCACGCTCAACACCCGAGGCGACTTCGCCATCGGGACGTTGACGGTCTACGGAGGCACAGTGAACCTTGCCCACCGGAAGGTCGCGGC
>CAIVTL010000039.1 GCA_903908785.1 Caldifarciminota bacterium
GTGGATTCAGCCGACTGACTAACCACAGATGGACACTGATGAACACAGATGGTCCGCTCGGAAACATCTGCCCGGCTATCTGTGTTTATCTGTGGTTCATACTGACCGCTTCGTGTCTTGGTGTCTTTGTGGTTGAATCCCTTCTCGGTTCCTGAGCCGCCCCGCCTTCCTTGATTGGCCCGAACCACGGGCTATAATCCCGTCAATGGAAAAGAAGCGCATTCTGACCGGCGACCGGCCGACCGGGCCACTTCATCTGGGCCACTATGTCGGTTCGGTACAGAACCGGGTGAAGCTGCAGGACGAATACGAGTCGTTCATCATCATGGCCGATGTGCAGATGCTGACCACCCATTTCGACCACCCGGAGAAGCTGCACCAGGATGTACTGAACGTGGCGATGGACAATCTCGCCTGCGGCCTCGACCCGGCCAAGGCTACCCTGTTCATCCAATCGATGGTGCCGCAGATTGCCGAGCTGACGGTCATCTACTCGAACCTTGTGACGGTCCAGCAGCTTTCCCATAACCCGACCATCAAGACCGAGGCGGCCCAGTACAACTTCGGCGAGTCGATGCCGCTCGGGTTCCTTTCCTACCCGGTCAGCCAGGCCGCGGACATCACGTTCTGCCGCGCGCACCTCGTGCCGGTCGGCGAGGACCAGCTCCCCCACATCGAGCAGACCCGCAAGATTGTCCGGAAGTTCAACGCGACCTATGCGCCCGTGTTGGTCGAACCGGACGCGAAGGTAAGCGAGGTCTCGCGCCTCGTGGGGCTCGATGGCAACGCCAAGATGTCCAAGAGCCTGGGCAATGCCATTTTCCTGTCCGACCCGCCCGAGGAGGTGAAGCGCAAAGTCTCAACCGCGCTTACCGACCCGGCCCGGATTCACCCGACCGACAAGGGCCATCCTGATGTCTGCGTCGTCTACGCCTACCACAAGGTATTCAACCCGGAAGGCCGGTCGGACATCGAGGAACGCTGCAAGGCCGGCACCATCGGCTGCGTGGCCTGTAAGAAGCTATTGGTTGATGTCCTCAATCGTTTCCTCGCCCCAATCCGCGAACGCCGCGCGGTGTATGAGAAGGACCCAAACTCAGTGTGGGACATTCTCAACAGAGGCACTGCCCGCGCGTGCGAAGAGGGCGCCGCGACCATGGCCCTGGTGCGCGAGGCGATGAAGATAGACTACTTCGCACGGGCGAAGGGATGAAGGGACAAAGGGACAGAGGGACAAAGGGACGGAGAGACGCGGGGCCCGGCACTCGATCCCTTGATCCCTCTATCTCTCGATCCCTGAGTCCCAGTTTCGGCCTGATTGTGGCCGCGGGCCGGGGACGCCGGTTCGGCGGCTTCAAGCAGTTCGCCCGCATCAAGGGCAAGCCTGCCCTGCTCCACAGTATTCTCGTCTTTGAGCGCTGCCGGGCCGTTTCGGGCTTCGTGGTCGTGACCACTGCCGAACGGGTCGGGTACGTGCGAACCCTGCTGCGCCAGCAGGGCATCCAGAAGACAATCGACGTCGTGGCCGGGGGCAAGGAACGAACCGACTCGGTCGCGGCTGGGCTCACCGCCCTGCCTGAGGACGGGTGTGTTGCGATTCACGACGCCGCGCGCCCGGTCATCTCCACCCGGATGCTGGAACAGGGCTTCCGCGCCTGCCGCAAGTACGGCGCTGCCACTTTCGGCCACCCGGTCACGGACACGCTGAAGCGCGTGCACGATGGAGCCATCACCGAGACGGTTGACCGTGACTCGCTGATTGCGGTTCAGACCCCGCAGTTCTTCCACCTGTCCCTGCTTCGCCGTGCCTATGCCAAGGCCTGCAACGCCGGCATCGAGGCCAGCGACGACTGTGCGCTGGTTGAACTCCTGGGCATCAGACCCCACTGGCTCAAGGGGCCGCGCACGAACCTGAAGATTACCACGCCCGAAGACCTGGCGCTCTGCGAGGCCCTGCTGTGAAACGGCAGCGCATCGCCCTGTTCGGCTCCACCGGCTCTATCGGCCGTTCGGCGCTGGATGTTGTCCGGCACCTGCCGGGTCGGTTCCGAGTCAGCGTGCTGGCGGCCAACCGGTCGGTCAAGCTCATCTGTGAGCAGGCCCGCGAATTCAAGCCCGAGCAGGTGATTCTGAGCGATTACGCTGCTTTCGTGGCCGCGCAGAAAGTCCTGGGACCCGCGGTCAAGGTGCACTGGGGCCCGACCGCACTGATTGACGCCGCCGAAGCCCGTTCCACCGACACGGTTGTGATGGCCATGTCCGGAACCGGCGGCCTGCTGGCAGTGCTGGCCGCGCTCGAGGCAGGCAAGAAGGTCGCGCTCGCCACCAAGGAAATCCTCGTCGGGTATGGCGAGCAGGTGATGCGCACCGCGTGCCGTCACGGCGGCACGGTACTGCCGATTGACTCCGAGCTGTCCGCGGTACACCAGTGCCTTAGCTGGAAAGTCCAAAGTCCAAAGTCCAAAGTCCAAAGTCTCGAACCGGACACGTCTCGTGTCCGGCGGGTGATTCTCACCGCCTCCGGCGGGCCATTCTGGAAGACCGGCCTTCCTTCAAAAGCCCGCCTTGCCGACGTACTCAAGCATCCAACGTGGACAATGGGCCGTAAGATTACCGTGGACTCGGCCACACTGATGAACAAAGGCCTTGAGGTAATCGAGACCTGCCGGCTGTTCGGGCTCAGGCCCGACCAGGTCGAGCCGGTCATCCATCCGCAGTCCATCGTCCATTCGCTGGTCGAGTTCGTGGACGGCTCGGTCCTCGCCCAGCTCTCGCCGCCGGACATGCGCCTGCCACTTCAGTACTGCCTGACCTGGCCGGACCGGGTTCCATCGCTGACCAGAACCCTCGA
>CAIVTL010000040.1 GCA_903908785.1 Caldifarciminota bacterium
GACCGCGATGACCCGGACCGCGGGTCGGGCTATGAGCCGAATCATGGGTGGGCCGATGAGCGACACCGCGGGTGCGACCGCTGGTCGGGCCACGTGCGAATCCGCGCGTGAGGCTGCGACCTGGTTCCGGGGACGCGAGGGGTAGTTGAAGAAGCCGCCGCTTGTCATTCTGAGCGCAGCGAAGAATCTTCGCGATGTGTCGTTTGCCATTGAAAACTGACCCCTTTGTGCCACTGAAATCTGACCCCCCTCCTAGCTGTTTTCGGCCGGCTGATTGTCCGGCAGTTTTGGCGTCTTGTCAACTCCTTTCGTCCGTTTGTCGCGCATCCGGAAGCTCTCGCCCTGGACCGCGATGATATGGCTGTGGTGCAGCAGCCGGTCCAGTATCGCCCCGGCAATTACTTCGTCCCCGAAGACCTCGCCCCACTGGTTGAATGCCTTGTTGCTCGTCACCACCAGCGAGGTCTGCTCATAACACCGGCTGACCAGTTGGAAGCAGAGGTTGGCCCGCGGCTTGTCCATCGGCAGATAGCCTAACTCGTCGATAATCAGCAGGTCCAATCGCGAGAACCCCTCCAGCCGTTCGACCAGGTTCCGAGTCGCCAGCGCGGCCAGCAACTCGTCCAATAGCTCCATCGCCGAGTAGAACCGGACCCGCTTGCGCGCCGCACAGGCTTTGACCCCGAGCCCGATGGCCAGATGGGTTTTGCCCACTCCGGGCGGGCCGATGAGGACCACGTTCTCCGACCGGCCTAGAAAGGCCAACTCGGCCAGTTCCCGGACCAGGACTTCATTCAAGGTCGGCTGGAAGCCGTAGTTGAATCCCTCGACCGTCTTTACGTATGGAAAGCGGGCCTTCTTTAGTCGGTCGTTGACCGATCGCTCGGTCTTGGCCAGCAGTTCTTCTTCGATCAGCCGTCCCAGGTAGCCTGAGTAACTGGTCTTAAGCTGGGCCGCACGCTCGGCTTCTGTCTCAAAGGTCCCCGCCATCCGTTTCAGCCCCATTTGCTCGAGATTGGCCTTGAGTCGCTCAGTCTCAGTCATGGGACACCTCACCCAGGAGGGCCTGGTAGCTTTCCAGTCCCCGCTCGACATCAAGCTGGGGCAGGACTCGCTCCTGCCCCAAAAGTACCGGTCCCGGCATCTCACCGGCCGATTCCTGCTGGCTCAAGAGCCCACACAGGAAGCGGTAGGAGAAAGTGTTGTACGAAAGCGCCTGCTCGAAAGCCGCAAGTAACGCTTCCCGCGGGTAGGTGGACAGCAGCGCGAGAATGCGCTGCAACTGGACTTGGGCATTCATCCGGTACTGCGCCAGCAGCTTCTCAAGAAACCGACCCGCGCCGGCTTCCGGGAAGCGGCGCTGAAACAGACAACTGAGCTGGTGCTTGCTTGAGCCCGAGTTCTCCCGCAGGCCCCGGTAGTGCTGCAAGTCGACGACGTTCTTGCCCTTCTCTCGACTCAGTTGATGTCGGGCCAGCGTCTCGCCGGTCTGAGCGAGAATCTCCAGCCCCAAGTCACACGTCGGCCGGAGCCAGACGTGCTTTGAGGCGTACTGCCAGGGAACCGAGTACCGGCTACCGCCGTAGGCGACCAGACAGTCCAGACTCACCTTGCGGAAGCTCTCGCGGCAGGAGATGAACCGGGTCGCGGGCAACTTGAGCAGAAGCTGCTGTTCTGAAAGCAGCCGGTCCTGCGGTCGCTCCTGGGTGGTGCCGTGGATGCGGGCATTCAAGACCTCGGCCGTGAAGTGCGTCAGGCGGCGAGCGAAGTCGGCCCAGTCGGCAAAGGTATTACCCTTGATGAAGTGTTCCTCGACCATCTGAAACGGCCGCTCGACCTTGCCTTTGGTCTGGGCGCGGCCCGGCCAGCAGGCCCGCGGCAGGAAGCCGTAGAAGCGGGCAAACTCCAGAAAGTGCTGGTTGAAGACGAGATTGGGCCGGGGAGTTGAGACGATGGCGCGGGGATTATCGAACAGCATCTCCCGAGGAACGCCGCCCACGGAGACGAAGCTCTCTTCCAGAGCCTCGAAGATGGCAGGCTGGCGGATGTGCAGGCTGGCCGAGAGGTGCTGGTAGCGGCTGAAACCCAGAATGAAGCTGTGCAGATAGACCCGGGTGACGGCGCCGGCTATCGGCACGGTATATACGCTCCAGTCGTACTGACCCTGCCTGGCCGGCCCGGTCTCGAAACGCTCCACGGCCGGACTGGGTGACGCCAGCGTCTTCCGGTGCGAGAGATACCGGTAGAAGGTCCTTCTGGGGCCACTATAGCCCCGTTTACGCAGCTCGGCGAGAATCCGGCTGCCAATCAGCTCTGCGGCCAGCATCGCCTCGATATCCTGCGCAAACGGCTCCAGTCGGGCGTTAGGCTTGACCGGGCGAGCCGGATAATCCGCAGCGGTGCGGTCACGCAGATACCGGCGTACGGTATTGCGTGACAGCTGCAGGTCGCGGGCGATCTGCTTGATGCTCTTGCCCTGGTCTTTGAGACAGCGGGCAGTGATCTGAACTTGCACTGAAATCAACCTTTCCTCCCGTGCCGCCCAACGGTCCTGGCAGCACGAGAAATAGTCTACCAGGGGGGTCAGTTTTGGGTGGCACAGGGGGGTCAATTTTCAGTGGCACACGACACGATGATGATACTACGAGAATTAGAAGACCCTTCACTTCGTTCAGAGCTTGCCCTGAGCTTGCCGAAGGGGTGACACGAATGAGGGTTCTCAACCGCCCCACAGTCACCTGTTGCGGAGCGATGTCAAAGGGAATTAGTGACCCTTCCCAAGAATTATGTCAAGGGGCCTGTGCAACAGTGGTCAGGCGGTGTAGTGGTCTAGTGGTCAACAGAGAGGGGTTCTCGGGTTCTGGCGACCGAAACTCCCCCTCGGCGTCGGGGCGACGCTTCGGGTCCTCTGCGTAATCTGCGGTTGAATACGTAGTGGTCAAGTGGTCCAGCGGTCTCGTGGTCCAGTGGTCTAGTGGAGACCTGACGGAGACCGGCGGCCGAGAAGTGTACGAATGAAGTCGGAGCCGTGCAGCATCCCGAGGGAGCCGGAGGCGCAGGCGGACTCGTCGTAGGTTTGGACTGAGTCGGGCGCGAGGCGAGGATTCAGAATGGCAACCGGGACCGGGCCGTGGACGTGGTTGCCTTGGACAACCGGGGTGAGGTGGTCGGGCAGGACCGCGACGGTGGCCTCGACGCCCTTGTCCTCGATGCCCTTCATGACGCGGGCGATTAGGCGCGAGTCGAGGTACTCGATGGCGAGGACCTTCTGCTTCAGGTCCTTGGCATGGCCGGCTTCGTCCGAGGCCTCGACGTGGACAAAGACGAAGTCGTGGTCTTCAAGAGCTTTCAAACACGCGTCTGCCTTGCCTTCGTAGTTGGTGTCAATCAGGCCGGTTGCGCCCGGCACATCAATCACGTCGAGCCCGGCATAGACGCCCAGCCCTTTAATCAAGTCAACCGCGGAGATCACCGCGCCGGTAATGCCGTACTGCTCCTTCAGAGTCTTCATCTTCGGCTTGCGGCCCTGGGACCAGAACCAGATGGAGTTGGCCGGATCTTTGCCGGCCTGGACCCGGGCCTGGTTGACCGCGTGCTGGGGCAGCAGTTCCCACGAGCAGCGAATCAGGTCGTTCAGCTTGGCAACGGTCGGGCAGGCGTTGTCGGCCTTCGGTTTTATCATCAGGCCTTCGACCTTCTCGCCGACGTGGTCGTGGGGCGGGAAGCATTCGAAATCGGTAGAGAACGAGGGAGATAGGGATAAAGGGATAGAGGGATCAAGGGACAAAGGGATAGAGGGAGATAGGGAGGAAGGGATAGAGGGGTCGAGTGGCGGAGAGGGCTCGGAGAGGACGAGGAGGTGGCGGTAGGAGATGCCGGGGAAGAAGTGGACGTCGTCACCGCCGAGGTAGCGGTCAGCGTGGCGGATGAGCGCGTGTGCCTCTGCAGTGGAGATGTGACCCGCCGAGTGGTTTTTGATGCGGCCGTCGGCAATGCAGATGAGGTTGCAGCGCATGGCGATGTCGGTGTCACGCAACTGGACGCCCATGGAGGCGGCCTCGATGACGCCGCGGCCCTGGTAGCATTCGCGCGGGTCGTAGCCGAGCACGGTCAGGTTCGCGACCTCCGAACCGGGCGGCATGTCGTCGTCAACCGTGACGAATGAGCCGCAGCGGCCAAGGCGCGCGATGCGGTCGATGGCGGGTTTGTTCGCGACCTGGAGCGGCGTCTTGTTGCCGAGCTCAAGGACGGGGAGGTCGGCCGCGCCGTCGGCCAGGAAGATGATGGAACGCATAGTGGTCTAGTGATCCAGTGGTCTAGAGGTCAAGTGCCAGGAGAGGGACCAAGGGATCGAGGGATCAAGGGATCGAGTGAAGGACGAGGAAAGCGAATAGCGAGTGGCGATTGGCGACTTGCGAGTGGTCAAGTGGTAGGAGGAGATAGTGGTCAAGTGGTCCAGTGGTCTAGTGGTCAAGTCATGGGATGAGGTAGTGGTCAAGTGGTGGGAAGAGTCAGTGATCAAGTGATCTAGTGGGAGGAAGCCGAAGAGAGCTTCCGCCCGAGCGCACGGATAAAGGTTTTGTTGAGACGTTCGGTGTCACCGATTGACTGCAGCAGCCGGCCCGCTTCCTGGTCGGGCAGGTAGCAGAGCTTTGTCGCCGGAAGCGCCGGGGTCTGCACCTCACAGATCGAACCGTATGCGATATAGAGCGAACGCAGGAAATCCGCGGTCGTTCGTCGTCCAAACCCCGCGGCGATGCTTGAGGGTGCGGACACGACGGCTCGCGGCATCTGGCCGGCGAGTCCATAGACTTCACTTCGGGGAAACCGCTTCGTGGCATGATAGACGTCGGCGCACAAGTCAAACGCCTTCTGCCGCGCGGTCAAGTCCTGATAGGTCTTTACCTGCGTTCTGTCTGCCACTAGATCACTGGACCACCAGGTCGTTTGAGCACTCTCTGCACTACGTTCCGTTCTGTCACTGGAGCACTAGACCACTTGAGCACTACAATCACTTCCCTCCCGCGACGTACGCGAGGACCAGCCGCACGGTCGCGGCCAAGGCCTTGCGGTGGGTTCTCTCGAGGTTGTGCGAAGCGTTGATGCCCGGACCAATGAGCCCGGTGACGGCATCCAGCCCGGCACGCACCGCGACCGCCGCGTCCGAGCCGTAGAACGGGTAGATGTCAACCTTGTGGGGTATCTTCTGCGCCCGGCACAGCTTCACCAGCCGCTGCCGCAGGGCGTAGTCGAACGGCCCGGTTGAGTCTTTGGCGCAGATGCAGACCGAGTACTCGTCCGACTCCTGTCCTTTGCCGACCGCACCCATGTCAACGGCAATCAGTTCGCCGACTTCCTGCGGGATGCCGGCCGATGCGCCGAACCCGACCTCTTCCGACGTACTGAAAAGGAAGTGCGTGGTCAGGCGCGGTCGCGTGCCGGACTCGGCCAGCACCTTGAGCGCGCCGAGCAGGCAGGCAACGCCGGCCTTGTCGTCGAGGTGGCGGGTCTTAATGAACCCGGTTTCGGTCACCTCGCAGCGCGGGTCGAAATGGACATAGTCGCCGACCGCGACGCCGAGCTTGGCGACTTCCTTATCGTTCCGCACCTCGGCATCGAGCCGGATTCTCATGTTCTCGAATTCCCGTTTGGCGTCGACGACCTTCTTGCTGACATGGGCGGACGGTTCGTCGAACAGGATGGTGCCGCGGAGGAGCTTGCCTGAACCGGTCTCGACCGTGACGTATTCGCCCTCAACCGTGGCCAGCGCATAGCCGCCGACCGACGTGAACGAGAGCGACCCGTCCTTGCCGAGTTCCTTCACCATCGCGCCCAGGGTGTCGACGTGGGCGGTCAGCGCCCGGTGCGGGCCGGTCTCCCGACCGGGAAGGGTCGCGAGCAGCGCGCCTCGCCCGGTGCGTCCGTGCCCAATCCCCATCCGGGTCAACTCCTCTTCGATGCAGCCGACCGCCGCGTCGGTATGTCCGGCCAGGCTGGGCGTCTTTACCAGCCGCACGACCTGTTCAACAACGTAGTCGGTCAGCTTGTTATCATTTAGCATAGTGGTCTAGTGCTCCAGTGGTCTAGTGGTCAAGTGGCGAAGAGGAAGGTGGACGAGGGGTCCAGTGGGCAAGTGATAGGAGGAGATAGTGGTCAAGTGGTCTAGTGGTCACGTGATCTAGTGTCGGAAGCGGAGGAGAGTTTTCTCTCCAACGCCCGTATCAGGGCCTTGGTCAGGCGCTCTGTGTCGCCTACCGACGGCAGGAGCGGGCCGGCTTCCTTCTCCGGCAGGTAGTCGAGTTTGGTCGCCAGCAACACCTGGGTCTGCAGTTCGCATATCGAGCCGTAGGCGATGTAGAGGGACCGAAGGAAATCAGCCGTTGTGCGCCGGCCGAAGCCTTCGGCGATGTTCGATGGTATCGAGACTGCTGCTCGCTGCCTCTGCGCTGAGAGGCCATACACCTCGGCCTTTGGGAAACGCCTTGTCGCCCGGTACGTGTCGAGACAAAGGTCCAGTGCCTTCTGCCACGCCGTAAGGTCCTGGTAGGTCCTTACCGCAGTTCGTTCTGTCACTAGATCACTGGACCACTAGGTCACTTGAACACTCTCTGCAGGAATTCCTTGAACCAGTCGTAGTCGTTGGGCCCGTGCTCGTACTGCTCCGGCTTCGCGTCGAGGCCGGCGAGCGACGGCGGCAGCGGCGGGTCGACGTTGAGCAGGCGCTGAATCTCCTCCGGGAACTTGGCCGGGTGGGCGGTTTCGATGGAGAGGGCCAGAGGAAGGGGTTCACGGGTTCTGGGGTTCCGGGGTTCAAGCGAGGAGAGGTAGCGCTCGAGGCCGGCCCAGCCGACGGCGCCGTGCGGTTCGAGCATAGTCTTGTACTTCTGCCAGGCTTCCTTGATGGCCTGCCGGGTCCCCGCGTCGTCAATGCTCACCGAGTAAATGTCGCGCCGCATCGCCGCGAAGTCAGGCTGCTTCGAGACCTTGCCCTGCTCGTCCATCACGCCGCCGTACAACGCGACCAGCCGCGGCAGGTTGGACGGATGGCCGACGTTCATCGCGTTGGAGATGCAAACGCGCGAGGGCACGATTTTCTCATACTTGCCGGTGGTGACGAATTTCGGGAACTCGTCGTTGGCGTTGGTCGCGATGACGAACCGGTCGACGGGCAGGCCCATCCTGCGCGCAATCAGGCCGCCGCAGATATCGCCGAAGTTGCCGGACGGGACCGAGATGACCGCCGCCTCGTTGTTCTCCTGCAGCTTGGCCCACGCGTACAGGTAATAGACCGCCTGCGGCAGGAGCCGGCCGATGTTGATGGAGTTAGCCGAGGAGAAGCGGATGCGCCCCAGGTCCGGGTCGGTGAAAGCGCGCTTGACCAGCGCCTGGCAGTCGTCGAACTGGCCGTCGACGCCGATGACCGTGACGTTGCCGCCAAGCGTGGTCATCTGCTTGCGCTGGCGGTCCGAGACTTCCTTTATAGGAAAGAGCACGACCATCGAGATACGGTCGACGTTGTGGAACGCGTGGGCGACCGCCGAGCCGGTGTCGCCGGAGGTGGCGGTCAGGATGACCAGTTCGCCGCCATCCTGTGCAAGGAAGTAGCGCATCATTCGCGCCATCATTCGGGCCGCGAAGTCCTTAAAGCTCGCGGTCGGCCCCTGGTCGAGGCGCATCAGGAAACTGCGGGCGTAGATGCGTTTAAGCGGCACCGCGTAGTTGTAGCACTCGGTGCAGAGCCGCAGCAGTTCATCGTCGGGAATCAGGCCCGACGTGTAGCGCCGCAGCGCGGCGAAGGCAATCTCCGGGTAGGTTTTGTCACGGAACCCGATAATCTCGTCGAGCGGGATTCGGGGAATCTCGCGCGGCATGTACAGGCCCTTGTCCGGGGCCTGGCCCTGCAGGAGAGCGCCCCTCAAGTCGACGTCGGGGGAGAGTAGGTTGGTGGAGTAGAGTAGAGATGGCATGGTTAGGCTCCTCTTGTTTTGCGCTGGGGTTCAGGGGGTCGGGGGTTCTGGGGTTCAGGTGACGAATCGGAACGGCGCGGGAAGGCGCGCCTCTCATCCAAGGCACGTATCAGCGCCTTAAGCATCCGCTCAACGCTTCCGATCCGGTTCAGCAGGGCTTTGGAGGTATCAGGCGCCAGATACCCGAGGTCAGAAGCGAGGTGCAACTGGGTCTGCAACTCACAGACCGAACCGTAGGCGATGTGCAACGACTGCAAGTACTCACCCGAGGTTCTCCGCCCGTAACCTTCGGCAATGTTGGACGGGACCGAAACGGCCGCGCGGCGAAGTTGAGACGTCAGGCCGTACTTCTCGTCAGCCGGGAGCGCGCGCGTCTGGCGGTAGACGTCCAGACAAAGGCCGTACGACTCCTGCCAGACTCGAAGGTCGCCGTAGTTCTTTAGCATTCTGCCAGAACCCTTGAACCCCTGAACCCTAGAACCCTTTGGCTGCGCCTAGCGCCTGCTCCAAGTCCGCTACGATGTCGTCCACGTGTTCCGCGCCCACCGAGAGTCGAATCAGGTCCGGTGGAATCGCGGCCTTCTTGCGGCTTTCTTCGCCCTGTTGCAGGTGCGTGGAAATCGAGGGGATGGTGGCGATGGACTTGACCCGGCCGAGGTCGGTTACGCGCATGATGAGTTGCAGGCGGTCGAAGACCTTGCGCGCCGCCGCGGGCCCACCTTTGACCCGGAACGAGAGCAGGTGGCCGTAACGGTTTACCTTTTTCCCATACCGGTCGTCGTGCTCGGCGTCAACCAGCCACAGGTACTTGCTGGCGACCGGGTAGAGCGGGTGGTCCTCAAGCCCGAGGTAGTTGACGTCGATGATTGCCGCATGCTGTTTCAGGAAGTGCGCGACCTTGAGCGCGCTCTGGGACCAGACATCAACGCGCGTCCGCAGCGTGCGCAGGTCGTTCATCGAGGATAGCGCCTGGAACGGGTGCAGGCAGCCGCCCTGGTCGCGGTGCGGATACTCGCGCAGATAGGTGCAGAAGTCAGCTCTCATCCGGTCGTTCGGAATGTTGGTCACAATCGGCTTGCGGGCGATGACCGCGCCCGCGGTGCCGGTGCCGGACGAACTCATGGTCTTCGTTACCGAGTGGACGACGATGTCGGCTCCGTACGCGAACGGGCGCATGAGCGCCGGGGTGGCGATGGTCGAGTCGGCGACAAAGGGAATGCCGTGCTCGTGGGCAAGAGCAATCGGCTTCGCCAGGTCGAAGAAAACGAGGCCGGGGTTGGACGGCAGTTCGCCGTACAGAAAGCGGGTGTGCCGGTCGATTTTGGAGCGCCACTCGTCGAGGTTGTTCGGGTCCAGAATCCAACGCACCTCGATGCCGCGCTCCTGCATCTTGCGCACGTTGAACTGCTGGTAGGTGCCGCCGTAGATCTGGCACTGGGCGACGAAGTTGATGGGGTCGTTGCCCGATTTCACCAGCAGCGTGTCGGTCAGGTTCTCGATTGCGGCCATGCCCGAGGAGTAGACCACACATTCCGCGTCCGCGTCGGTGCCGTAGCTTTCGAGCAGGGCAAGGGTATCCTCCAGGTACGCGAGGGTCGGGTTATGGATGCGGATGTAGGCCCAGGTGGGGATCAGGCCGCTCTGCGCCGCTTCCATCTCGTCCGAGTCGCGGTAGGCCTGGCCGGAACTGGCAAAGACCGGTTCGATGATTGCGCCCTGGTTCTTCTCGATCGCCTCGGTCGCGGTGTACAGGCCGTGGACCGCGATAGTGTCGAAGCGGAACTTCCGGGCGCGGGCGATGTCACGTTTCCGGGCCGCGAGCGCCTGATTTGCCCGATCAATGTACTTCTGCACGCCTTCGCTGTACGAAGGCGGGGTCGGATGGTCCATGTTTCCTCCTGTCTAAGCAATCCGGGACATGCCGAGCAGTTCGGCGATGACCCCGAAACCTACAGCCATACTCGCGAGCCAGATTGCCCATCCCGCGTAAGGGATGGCGCACAGGCCGAAGACGATTACGACACCGACCGGTGCGGCCCACCAGAGGGAGATGTCGTGCACGCCGAATATCCGGAACAGCAGCCGGCCGGTGAACATGCCGGCAAGAACCTTGGCGAGATAGAGGCACACCAGGTACGCGGCCGCGGCAATGAGGCCGACCGGAATCGTAATAATAAGCGCGAATGCGACCAGGATGCTCATCGGGCCGATGAGAAACCCGATGGCGCCGAACCCGACGGTCCGACCCCAGTGGGCAAACGAGCGGGCCAGCCCTTCGTTCAGTACGTGCTTCCAGATGGCCACAAGGAGGAACCCGACCACGAGCGCGCCGAGTATCGAGAGAATCGTGAACGGCAGGAAGAACGTGACGAACGTGCCGGGCCGGGGTTTCATGTCCCGCATATCTTCGATTTCCTTGGGTGAAGGGAGCAGCACGTGGTCGATGTTGCCGAAGACCATGTCGGGGTTGCCGATATCGAGCTTCTTGTTCGAGCGATAGCGCAGGTTGCCGTAGATGCGGGCGTCGGGCGTGAGCGTCAGCTTGTCGGCCACGGTCACGTCAACGTCACCGTCAATCGAGCCGGAGATAACGATTTCATTGGCAACCGCCTTCATGTCGCCGCGCACCGTGCCGGCGATTTCGAGCGACCGGCAACCGGCGGCGATGTCGCCTCTAACCTCGGAGTTCTTGCCGATGGCGAGGGTCGCGCAGCCGGCCAGCACGTCCTGGCCGACACCGCCGTTGATGTAGACGGTGCCGGCGCCGACCCGCACCGCGCCGCCGATGCGGCCGCTGACGTTAAGCGTCGCACAGAGGGCAACGAGGTCGCCGACAACCGTACCCGAAACGTCCACGTTCTGGGCGGCGAGGAAGAGATTGCGCGTGACCGGGCCGGTGACACTGACTGACTGGGCTCCGGCCAGCGCCGAGCCATCGAGCCGGCCTTCGATGCGGAGCATGGTGCCGGCGAAATAGAGGTCGCCGATGCGCGTTTCCTCGGCCGGCAGCGTGTAGCCGGCCTCGCTGACGAACTGGGCGGCGGAGGAAAGAGTGAAGAGTGAAGAGAGAAGAACGAAGAGCCGAAGCGGGCGGGACATCAGATCACTCACGGTTCTTCTTCATTTCCTCGTGGATGCGCTGTTCAATCTTCCGACCCAGTTCGTCCCAGTCCTGGTCGGATTCGGCGGGGCGTTCCTGCGTGCGCCAGGACGCAAGGCCTTCCTTGACGCTGTCGCCGACGTGCCGGCCGACGCGGTCCCAGTCGGGTTCGTGCCGATGCCGGCGGCGGTGCGTGGCGCTGCGGATGCCGCCGCCGAGCGAAACCATGCAGCCGAACAGGAAACCGAGGTTATAACCCCAGCCGACGTTGTTGGGTTCGTAGACTCCCACGTCCTTCGTGAACAGGCTGACTACGAACGTGACGATGATTATCAGGCCGTGCCAGAGACCGGCCCAGAAATTGGCGGGCCTGCCGGTCTCGGTGCTGTAACGGACGTTGCCGGGCGCGCAGCCCGCGGCCAGGAGCAGCACCAGTAAACCGAGCAACAGGATACGGGCAGGAATTTGAGCATTCACGAGGCCTCCAGGTAATGTCATTAAAATCTCGGTGACGAGAAAGCGCCATACTTTACCCGAACCCGGCCCCGGGTCAAGCGGCCGGTTTCCGACACCGCAAACTGCCGTGCGACCTTGGTCGCGAACGCCCTCATTCGGATGCTGCAGGACATCGCGCAAAGTTCATCGGAACGCTTCCTGCAACGTTTTCCAGATTGCTGCTTCAAGTGTGTATTTCAGGTCGTGGGTGAAAGGACAGGCCAATGCGCGTTCAAGAGGATTCGCCATCGTTTCGCGACAAGTCCGCGCACAAGTTCGCGCCAAACCTTCCGAAGAAGCCCCGTCCATTGCCCGGTTCAAGCTTCGCGTCAGAGTCCGTTTCAAACCTCAACCTCAACCTTAACCTCAACCTTGTTTGAAGCCCCGGTCGAAACCAGCCCTGGGGGCAGGGGAGGTCAGACGAGGAGAATTGTGAATAGTGAATTGAGAACAGGGAAGTTAGGACACTTTTCGGAAGGTCAGGGAATATGTAGTATACTACATATGTGGAGACACGAAACCGAGAGGCAAGACTGACCAACTCCGGTCCTCGCTGCCCTCAATCCGGCACGCACAGGCGGGTACGCGTCCGCCCAGCGCTAATATGGTTAGCGTCCCCAGATTAACAGACAAGGCCGCTTGCTCGGACAGACACGTGTTCGAATCCCCGCGAATGCGCACGGAGCGGGCATACGCCCGCCCCGACCTGTGTTCTGTCTACCGTCCTCCTGCTACCGCGTGACGACGACCTTGCGGATGAGGTGCTTGCCGTCTGCGTCCAGCCGCACGAAGTAGACGCCGGCGGGCAGAACTGCGGACGAGACCGCGGCCCGGTATCGCCCGGGAGCGACGAGGCCTTCAGCCAAGGGTCTCGCCAGCCTGCCATCAACATCGTACAGGCCGACCAGCACATGGTCTGACTGTGGCACGTCGTAGCTGACCGTGACCGCACCTCGCGTTGGATTCGAGTTGACCGACAGGGACCATTCGCGCGGCGGCGCGATGCGAGGCCCGGCCACGCCTGCTGGCGCAATCCTGAAGGGATGGTCGGACTCATCGAACTGCCAGCCCGGTCCGTACGCAATCGCCAATATCCGCGCCGAATCAAGCGTCGTGTCCGGCACGACCCACGAGTATGTGCTCTCACTCGGACTCAAACCGTGCGCAATCGTGTCCAGCCGGTAGAACCCGTTGACCGTGTTCGAGTCTGACCGCAGGAACAACGACACCGAGTCGCACCTTGGCGGCGTGAGAACCCGCCAGCGAATCGTACATGTGTCGCCGACAGTCAGATTCGTGTCGGGCTTCACGACTCTGATGCACTCGACCTCCAGCACGACGCTGACGCTGTCTCCGCCGACGTAGATTTCCTTGTACCCGTTGTGGTTGAAGTCTGCTGCGTTGCAGACGCTGACGGTACTGCTCCACAACTGCCATGACGAGACCTTCTCGTATTGATGCGGCCCGGTCGTCTTAAGGACGAGAATCTGACGCCCGCAACTCCAGACAATTTCCTCCAAGCTGTCTCCATCCACGTCCGCGCACACGCTCTGGCCGCAGAATGGTTCCCAGACGCTGACCGCCGTATCCACGGTGTCGCAAGTGTACTGGTGTTCGCCTGATGCTTCGAACTGGCAGAGCGTCTGGAGGTAACGCCAGCCGCCAAGGTCAGTTACGCTCACCTCGAACCACTCCGGTTTCCCGTTCCGGTCAACGTCGTGCCCGGGAAAGCGGTTGCTGACAGTCTGGTGCTCCGTGTTCAAAGAACAGACCAAGGCGTATTGGTTGTCTCCAGAGCACTCCACGACCCAATCTTTGTATCCGTACTCAAACGAGTAGTCCATCCGGCCATTCTGGTCATAGTCATCCGTAGTCGGAACTGAGAACGCATAGCCGGCACGCGGTACTACGCAGACCAAGGTCTCTTGGTTGCCGCCGACGTTCTCAAAAACAGCGGTTGCGCGCGCGCTGTCGTACGACCAGGGCATCACTATCTCTGGAAGTGAATCGCCGTCGAGGGATGCGTAGAACGGAGGAAATGGACCACTGCCAGGCATTGGTGTTGGCGACCACCAGGCTAGCGAATCTGGATACGACTGGAAGTCCCTGCTCTCGAAGACGGCCAGCACGACTCGCATGCTGCCTGCGCTATCGTACCCCGCTTGCCCTACGATGTCGGTCCTCCCGTCGCGGTCTACGTCGCCGACGTCACTTGGCTGGAAGTTGCCGAGAATGATGCTCTCTGGCCAGGGGTAGTGGCCAGTATCGGATAGGACAACAGCGTATCGGTTGACCGACCGGTACTCCAACATCTCGAAGCACTCCGGGTCGTAGCCATAATGGCAGACTTCCCCGAGGCCATCGTGGTCCGCGTCTCCGAGCACGAGCCTGAGAAAATCCCGACTGGGCGACATAGGCAGAGTGCCAACCCTCTTGACTGACATAAGCGAGGCTGAGACAACAGCGACGGACGCAGTGAGCAGAACGAGTATTGCGCGCATGGCGGAAATTCGGAGGGCGGAGATTCGGACTCCCCGCCCTCCGGATGCTGTCCGCTACCTCGTCAGAATGACCTTGCGAGTCTGGCTCAAACCATCAGACTCAACGCGTATGACGTATGCGCCACCCGGCACACGGCGACCCAGGTCGTCCAGCCCGTTCCAGCGTGCAGCGTGCTTGCCTCGGGGGCAGAGTCCTGCAGCCAGACGCCGGACCATCCGACCTTGGATGTCGTAGACATTGATGGCTACGTGGCGTGGCTCTGCGATTGCGTAGGAGAGGCATGTCAACTCCTTGAAGAGTGAGGGCACGGGCGCGGCAACCCTGAGCGCCGGCATGCCCACGGACAAGACGCCTGACTGCACGCCATCTCCCCCTTCACGTTGTTCGTACGGGAAGCACTCGAATAGCTTCAAGTCGGCCAAGACCGCACAGTCGCCCGCGAGCCTCGTGATTTCGAAGTCAGCGCGGCAGTCCTTGGTATACGATTCGCGCGGAATGGAAAGCAGGACTGTCTCTGGCGCGAGCGGCCCGAACCGCACCTGCCCCACCGACGTGCCATCGAAGGCAAAGCTCTGCTCCCAAGTGTCCCGCTTAGTCTGATATAGCACGGCTTGGAGCTTGTAGTCGTAGCTCGGGTTCAGGTAGGGGAGGCGGTAGCTCAAGCCCTTGCTGCCGTAATCAACCGAGTAATCCCGCCAGCGCGCGTAGCCGTCCCTCGCCAAACAATAAGGCTTGGCAGCTTTCCCAACCTCGCCGTCGTAGTACACAAACCCGTCGAATCCGTCTTGTGGTACCCCGTACCCGCGGTTCTCGAAGAGCACTTCGAACGGCGCCACGGAGCCGTTCGTCCACACTGTGTAGAGCTGGACCCTCGGCGGCGTGCCCACGTCGGACCACCGGGCCACGCAACTCGGATGTACGGACGGAGGGTCGTCCACCCAGAACGGGTCAGGAAGCTCAAACACGTTTGCCCAGATGTCAGCGGACTGCCCTTCCTGCCATGTGCACGCCCATTGGGTTGACTGCTGCGGGCAATCGGAGTATTGGTTTGGTGCAGTGCCCATCTGCAGGAAGTCAGTCCAGATGCCTGACAGCGGCTTTGATGCCCGGAATATCTTGCCTGGGGTGCCTTGGGGCTTGGCTCGCCACACAGCATAGGGAACGGGGCCCCACGCCTCGACGGAGGGATTGAACGCCGGTTTCGCGTCGAACGGCGCCCACAGAGGGTTCGTCACCTCCTCGATTCCCAGCCACTGGTGCGCTGTGGTCCGCTGACGATAGCAGACGCGTGGGTTCTGCTCGTCATAGCCAGCACGCCACGTAACATGCAAGATATCACCGGGCGTCACGGCGATGGACGGGTAGTTCTGTTCCTCACTGACCGGACCGACGACGGGCGGCAGCACCTCTGATACGCCCTGTCCGATGCTCACGGTTTTCAGGTGGATTACGTACGACGCCTCGAGGGAACTTAGGGTCGTGTAAACAACGTAGACCGCATCGTTGCCCGGCATAACCGGGTCGTGACAGACGGCCATGGCAGGAGCCGAAAAGACGTCCGCGTTACACACTAGGTATGACTGCCACTGCAAGGCTCCCGTGCGCGCGGCAGTGTACACGCGTGGCTCCTGGCCGTACGGATCGTATAAGTAGCTAATCCACACCAGCCCGCCCTGTCCTTCACAGGCGATGCAGGGATTGGCTCCATGACCAATCTCTTCGCTAGGCCACCAGTGCTCTCCTTGGTCAGTCGAGTGGGTGTAGTTTATCGTGGTAGGCCAGTCCATGCCGCAGTACACCATGTGGAGCCAACCCGTCGCCGGGTCCATGACGATGTGGCGGCTCTGGTTCGGAGCGGTAGCATCTGCCATGTTGGAGTAGAAGTGCTGGTCCCAGAACGACACGGTGTCGGCGTATACACCGCCAAGTTCATCCCACGCCACGATGTAGCTCGCCCCATTGCTGGCCACACACGGGTTGTGCTCGTATGTCCCGATTTGGATATCGACGTAACGCCAAGTTGTGGCGGGGGACCCATTCGCGACTCCTCGCCACAGCACTTGGTCATTCGTTGGTGGGGGGAAGAACCAATCGTAGACGGCTACGAAATTGTGCCACCCTGATGCCACATCGGGTCTGGGAGTCAGCACAGCGTTGCCCGACTCCAAGGCAAATGGATCAGGTGTTGTGGGTAGTCCGTTCCTGTTGAGTGTGCGCGACCATATCTGGTGCGAGACGGAGAGTTTCCAGACAACTTGGTACGTCTGAGTCGTCGGGTCGTAGGCTGCGTTCGGGTAGCCGTCGGGCGACGGACCTTGGTATACGGGCGGCAACAGGGTGACCATATGGGCATCGTTCGCCTCCAAAAGCAAGGCCTTCACCTGTGCCCCAGTTGAACTCTCGTTCCACACGACAAGGAACCGGTCGCCGTCACTAGCGATGCAACAGGTTGGCGACCCCTGAACACCCAGATACGTCACGAAGAACGGCCACAAGTCGATCATGGTGCCGTCCTTCCGGACTCTCCTAGCCCATAGCTCCTTGTTGCCTGAGCTGCGGCGCTCAATCCAGACTACCATGTAGCACGGTTCTGGAACCGCACCTGTGGCATTGCGGAACGCAACAGCCGGCGAACTCACGCCTTGCGGCCACGTCGAGATGGCAATGGGCCCTACCGGTGGACGCCCATCATGGTAGACGACGCTGCCCTCGATGTTCCCGCCCGTCTGCATGGCGACGAGGAAATCCGATCCATCAGACTCGACGTCGTACTCGTACTGAACGGCCCCGAAGCTGCCAGGGATCACGACGGGACCCTCGACAGTCAGGTCCGCTGCCACACGAGCAGCCCATAACTCCTGCGTCTCGCCGTGACACCATACCACCAAGTTGAACGGGCTTCCGTGAGCCGCGATAGGGTACTTCGACAGGCTGGACTCGAACACGGGCACCTTTGCTGCTGTTGCGCCGACCGACAGCAGCAGAATCAGGCAGATTGCAGACCGATACATGAATAAC
>CAIVTL010000041.1 GCA_903908785.1 Caldifarciminota bacterium
ATCATCTTTGCCAGCCAGTAGAGCGCGGCGTCAGCATCGCTGCCTCGCATCGACTTGATGAATGCCGAGATCGTGTCGTAATGCGCGTCCTCATCGTCATACACCACGGCCTTTTTCTGGATGCTTTGCTCCGCCACCGTGAGACCGATGCGAATGATCCCGTCCGGCTCCGGTGCCGTGGTTAGGGCCGCAATTTCCAATGCATTCAGCGCTTTGCGCGCGTCGCCATCGGACAGCTTCGCCAAATGGCGCAGGGCCGGTTCATCCGCTTTGATTCTCATATGCCCCAGCCCGCGTTCACCGTCGATGAGAGCTCGTTCCAGGAGGAGGTAAAGTTCTTCTCCGGTCAAAGGTCGCAACTCGAAAATCTGCGAGCGTGAAACCAAAGGAGAATTCACGAAGAAAAACAGATTGTGCGTCGTCGCTCCAATCAACCGGACCACACCGCCCTCGACATCGGGCAGGAGCACGTCCTGCTGCGCTTTATTGAACCGGTGAATCTCATCAATAAAGAGAATCGTGGATTGCGCCCGGTTCGCCAGCCGGTTTGCCGCTGCGGACAAAACGCCCGCGTCCTCGACGTAGGTCAGCAGCAGCGGGTCGGCCGGTGGCGTGACCCAGACGACACGAAGCGCGTCCTCGCTCAGAACGCGCTCACCGTTGGCCGCCCGCTCCTCGGCGGTCGCGAGCAGGTGCGCGAGCACCGCGGTCCACTCGGTGATGTCCGAGTAGTAATGCAGGTTGCCGAACTCGATGACCATCATCTCCAGCGCGGGCAACACGCCGCTACCGTACGCCAGCTCGCGCAGGCGTTTCACCAGCTTCCGAACCCGGTTGGCGGCGCGCACGCCTTGCCGCAGTTCATCGTCCGTGACGTGATGCCCGGTCAGCTTCTCCATCCGCTCGACCGCGCGCTCGTACTCCTTCACGAGCATGAGTCTCATGGGTCCCATGGGTCCCACTCTGCAGCGGACCGGCATCTCAACCCACAGCATCTCGCGCGCGAACTGCTCGGCCAGTTGCTCCACGCCCGAGTAGTCGTCGCACGACGCTCCGGTCGAGGCAATGACGAGGTCCGGGTCGGGGAAGTACGAATGCTTGGCAAAAGCGCCCAGGGCAGCCTTGGAGAAGCAGGTCGCGTCGCCGATACCGAGCTCGGCCGCAGCGTCGAACAGCACCCGGCTCTCCATGACGAACGGCGTCCACCAGATGCAGTCCGGGTAGAACGCGACGCAGTCGGGAAATGAATCCACGATGACCGGCACCGCGCCGAGGTCGCCCATCGTGGCGATGACCCGGCGTCCAATCTGCCGCGCCCGGAACAGACGCTCGGTTTCGTTCTGGACAAACCCCCACATCCGCAGGGCCGCGAGCGAGTTGTCGTACTTGAGGCGGCGCAGGTGCCGCATGCCGTAGATGGCAAACGTCTGGGGCGGATACAGGTATTTCGCCCACGCTTCGCTGCTTCCGAAGTAGTGGTAGCGCTCAATCAAGTCATCCGGCACACGCTCGAACAACTCCAGCCACTCCTCGAAGCTGACCCGCGCGGGCTTCGGGTCAGCGAAATCCGGAGTCAGACTCGTCCGACCCGGCTGACCGGTCAGACTCCGCTCACTCACAGCGTCTCCAGGAACGCCTCGACCCGCGTGCGCACCTGTTCGCGGTTCTCGGTCGAGTAGTCGGTATCGAGGTGCAGCACCGGCAGGCCGAGCGCCTCCTGCAGCCGCCGGACCTCGAAACTCCACGGGTCGCAGTAGAGCAGCGTCTTGTACACAAGGCCTTCAACCCGGAACTCGCGGACGAATCTTTGTGCGTATTCGTACATGGCCGAGTTCGGCCGGCGGTGCATGCACGGCCGGCCGAAGTAGAACCGCGCCAGCCGATCCATGGGCGACCCGCCACCAGCTTCTGGGGATAGTCCCCGTTCGGGGACAGTCCCCTCGAACCAGCGCGTGCCAGTGCACAGAATGTCGGTCACGATGTCCGCCTTCTCTTCGACCATATCCAAGAGCCACCGGTCGTCCTCGGTCAACATGCTGCCACCGAGCATCAGCCGCGGCCGTCGCGTCCCCTGGCGCGGTCGGGCGGCAACAATCCGCAACACCTCCTCGATGAGCGAAACAGCCTTGACCGGTCCCAGCAGCCACGCGGTCGCCGCAAGGTCGAGCATCGTGCCGCCGGAAAGCAGCGGCGCGCTCATCCGGCGCGTGTCGCTCGCCTGCCGCAGCATGCCGCGCAGACGGTTGAACGCGGCAATCTCGGACTCCAGTTGCTCCGTGCCGATGGCGCTGCCGGTCAGAGTTGCCAGTTCTCCGGCCAACCCATCAAGCTGCCGCCTGAACTCGGCCACGCGGTGCGGCAACGGCTCGGACGTCCGCGGCATGTAGAGCTGAAACACCGGGATTCCGAAGTGCTGTTCAATCGACTCGGGCAGGCGGCGCATCATGTCGCACGTGTTCACGCTGAGCACGGCATCAACCTGCCGGTACATCTGGTCGCGCTCGAAGTTACCCATGCAGCTATTGCAGAAAGAACAGGCGTCGGCACGCAGGTACTTCTCGCCCGCCTCCTCGGCCGCCTGTCCGCCGCGCATCAGCCGGACCGGAATTGCCCCGGCGGCCTGCACCAACTCGACCGGAGCGTAGATGCAGAAGTAGCCGACTACCTTCGCGCCCTGCTTGCGCGCGGCAACTATCTCCTCCACGCGCTCGTGCCGTATCTGGTCGAGCGTCGCGCGGGGTATCAGTTCCATGGTTCGAGTCGCATCGAGTCAACAAAGGTCTGCTCGAACTGCGGGTGCTCACTCAACCTGACCTCGCGGCAGTGCGCCGCGAACCGCTCCGCCTCGATGAACAGGCCCGGATCCAATGTGGCCCGGACCGCGCCGAGTAATGCCAGATTGCCGTGCCGCCGGATTCGGGTGAGCGGTATCTGCGGCAGCAGGCCGATTCGCACCGCTGAGGCGGGGTTCATCGCCGCCCCGAATTTGCCTGTAACATGGACGCATTCCAGGTCGGTCGCCGCTGCTCCCCATTCCGCGAGGAGAATCCTGATTGCCGCGGCAATCGCGCCCTTTGCCAGTTGCACCTCGCGCAAGTCGGCCTGAGAAATATGGACCGGCTCCGGGGCAGCGCTAAGGTCGAGCCTTGCACCATTGATAATCAGACCTGATGCGTCAACCATCCCGGCTCGGGTTGCCTCGGCTACCAGGTCAAGCACGCCCGACCCACAGATGCTCTTCGGCTCTCCGCCGCCGACGACATCAAGGATGAATCGCCCGTCCCCAAACCGCGCTGCCCTCACCGCCCCGCGCTGCGCCAGGCTGCCGCACGCCAGGGTCGCGCCCTCGAATGCCGGCCCGGCCGCGGTCGAGGTCACGAGCAGCCGCTCACGGTTGCCCAGTACGACCTCGCCGTTAGTCCCGGCGTCCACCAGCAGGGACAGCCGCCTGGTCCGATGCATACCTGAAGCGAGAATCGCCGCGGTGCAGTCGCTGCCGACGAAGCTGCCCAGCAACGGCAGCATGTGCGTCCAGATGCCGCCATGCTGACTGGTAAGGCTCTTGCTCATCGGCAGCCGCGACTCGTAGGGAAACTCACCCAGCGATGCCGGACTCCGACCCATGAGAAAGTGAGCCATCACCGTGTTACCCACGGCCACGACCGGGCGCTCGCTCGCGATGCCGGCGTCGGCCATGAACCGCAGCAGCACGCGCCCCAGCCCTGCCCGGCTGACCTTGTCTTCTGCCGCAATCCGGCTCACCACGTCGGCACCGTATATGACTTGCGGGTTGAGCGTTTCCTGTCTTGCCACGACCCGGCGCTGCTTCTCGTCCACCGCGGCCAGGGAAATCGTGGTCGTCCCGATGTCGGCGGCAAGACGCAGCACGCTCGATACTGGACGCTTAGCGCCGCGGAGTCCGACCCGTCCGACCGGTCTGACTTCGTCCGACGTCACAGCAACCGGAGCCGTAGGCACGAACTGGCAGGCAAGCACGCTCCGCACCCCGACAGCATCGACGATCTGCACCCGGCACTTGCCGCAAGTGCCGACACCACCGCAGTCCGACGGCAGGCTGACGCCGGCGTCGGCAAGCAACTCACGCAGGCTGTGAGTGCCGCGCGGGGCCACCGTAACCGTCAGGCCGCCTCGCTCTCTCGGCCCGCTTTGACCAGAGCCAGCACGTTCTCCTTGGGAGCGTCGGCCGGCACGTCGCAACTTGAGGACAGAATCAGCCTCACCCCGCCGCGTGCGAGACACTCGGTCGCCGCTGCCGCCACCTGGCCGGGTGTGCCTTCCAGCAGGAGCCGGGTTGAAACGTTGCCCATCAGGACTGCATTGTCGCCGACCTCGCAGCGCGCCACGCCCAAATCCATCTCATCAATACTCAGGAAGTCAGCCCCAGTGGCAACCATGTCCCTGAGGATGCTCTTCGACTCACCACAGATGTGCAGGCCGGCCTTCACGCCCTGCTGGTGAACCGAACGAACCAGTTGTGCCAAGTACGGCAATGCAAACTCACGGAACATCTCCGGGCTGACAAGGCTACCGGACGCGACCGGGTCGCCGATGAATGGAATCCCGCCGGCCTTAACAATTGCTTTGGCATAGGCAACCTGGTTCTCGGTCGCAAGTCGCAGGAACTCCCTTGCCCGGGCCGGGTCGGTCAACAGGTCTTCAAGGAAACCGTCCATCCCGCGCAGGAAAGAGGCCAAAGAAAACGGTCCCTTGAGTGAAGTCAGAATCGGCACCTCATCCTCAAGCAGGTCCTTCAGCCGGCGCGTCGCATCGAGGATAACCGGCATCCTGCCGTCGGCTTCGGGATTGGCCGACTCGAGCTTGGAGACGCGCGGCGGCTCGAGCAGGAACGGGTCGTCGTCCTCGGGAATCAGCACCTGTGCACCCATCGCTTCCGCTTCGACCATCGTGTCGGAGAAGACCATGACAAGGTCATAGCCGTAGAACCGGTACGCGGAGTAGAGCACCCGCGCCAGCACGTCAGGCTGCGTCACGGCCTCCGAGATTGAGTATCCCTCGATTCGCGCCGCATGATTCGCCACGACCATCGGAAACACGACCGGCCGCTCCGGCTTCTCCCCGCCCAGCAGCGCAGCAAACCGCCTGCTCCTGTCCTGCCCACTCCTGACTGCCAACTCCTAACTGCTAACTTCTGCGTGCCCCGCCAGCCGCTCGATTTCCAGCACAGCCGAATGCGCGTCCGGCGCGAACCCGTCCGCGCCGATGTTCTGCGCGAACCGCTCGGTTACCGGCGCGCCTCCGACGACGACCTTCACCTTCGGGCGCAGGCCGGCTTTGTCCAGCAGTTCGATAACTTTGCCCATCCGCGGCATCGTGGTGGTCATCAGCGAGGACATGCCCAGCACCAG
>CAIVTL010000042.1 GCA_903908785.1 Caldifarciminota bacterium
ATATAGGCGTACGCGGTCGCATAGGTCGCCGCCGTGATGCCGGAGATCACGCGCCCGACGAACAGCAGCGTCAGAGTCGGCGCGACCGCCATCAGCAGGTAGTCGAGGCCCAGGCCCGCGAGCGACAGCAGCAGCACCGGCCGGCGCCCGTAGCGGTCGGACAGCGCGCCCAGCAGCGGGCTGAACAGGAACTGCATCGCGGCCCAGCACTGGCTTTCCGCTACCGAGTCCACCTGAGTTCGGACGCGGCAGACCATTATCTGCGCGTCCGGAGCAACGCCGGACTGGGTGCCGCCGGTGCCGTCGCCGGCCACCGTGCCCGAAGTGTGCGTGCCGTGGCCCTGGACATCCATCGGGTCGTTATTGGCGTTCTCGAAATTCCACCCGTGGTGCGGGTAATTCGCATCGGTCCACATGTGGTCGGCCAGGTCCGTATGGGTGTAGTCGCAGCCGGTGTCGATGTGGCCGCAGACTATGTTCTGGCCGGTATAGCCGAGCGCCCAGACTGCCGGGGCATTTATCTTGTCCACGCCCCACGCAATCTCGTCGGTCGCCTCTGCCTTGCGCGCGGGTTCGAGCAGGTCCGGGCTGTACGACAGGTCATAGTTGACGTAGTTCACCTCGGGCCGCTGCGCCAGCGCCCGGATTACCTCCGGCGTCGCCTCGCAGTACACCGCGTTCACGACCCAGAACGACTGGACGTTGTCAACCGGCTGGCCGGCCAGGAAAGCAAGGACGCCGACCTGCTTCGCGGCCGAGAACTCCTTGAGAATCCTGGCAACCTCCACCCGCCGCGCGGGCTTCGGCATGCCGTCAACCAGATTATTGAGCAGCGCTTTGTCGAACTGTTCCTTCAACACTATCTGCACGGGCAGCTTCTGGCCTGCCAGTGCCGTGCTCAGGTGCTCCTGCATGGTCGGGCTGATGAGCCCGAAGCTCATGCCGGCAAGCACCAGCAGCAGTGCTAAGACTGCTTTTCTCACGGACACCTCCTTTGGCAAATACCTGCCTGAGTTATAGGCCTGGGTTCAAGCCCCGGCCCCGTCTGTCATTGTGAGGATACGCCATCCTCGGGTCAATTGTAGCTTCTCAGGGTCGCAAGTCAACCCGGCCGAGGAACCCCGAATCCCGACATGTCAGGCCACGAGACCACGAATCTGAGTGAAACGAGTCTTCTTCTTCCCGCACCCGTCCGTTTCGCGCCTTGCATGGCGTCCATGTCGGTTCTCGGGAGGGACTCGAATTGGTTGACAACCGGGGTGTTTTCGCTATCGTTTGACTCCAGATAAGGAGCAAACTTTGCTTAAGATTAGACTAAGGCGTATGGGACTCCGGAACCGGCCTGCCTACCGGGTCGTCGTCATTGACTCGCGCAAGGCGCGGGATGGCGAATACCTCGAGTCGGTCGGCCACTACGACCCGCGTACCAAGCTGCTGGACCTGAAGACCGAGCGCATCGGGCACTGGGTCTCCAAAGGCGCCCAGACCTCGGACACGGTCGGCAGGCTCTTGAGCCGCTATGCCCGACAACAGGCCCCGGCGGCCGAAGCCGTGAATGCAGGCGAGAGTGTGGCGGCAGCGCCCGAACCCACCGAGCCCGTATCCACCCCGGAGATCACGACACCGACGGACGCACCGAAGGAGTAAGCCATGAAAGAGATGATCGAGCACATCGTGAGGGCACTCGTTGACCACCCGGACCAGATCAAGGTCACCGAACTCGCCGGCGAGCGGACGCTCACCTACGAAGTCAAAGTCATGCAGGGCGATCAGGGCAAGGTCATCGGCCGACAGGGCAACACCATTGACGCAATCCGGGCGATTGTGCGAGCCGCGGCGCGCAAACTCGACAAGCACGCCACGGTTGACGTCATCGACTAGGGCCGTCCGCGGCCGCGACCGTCTTTCTGACCGATGCAGACAGTCATTATCACGCTGTTTCCCGATTACTTCCGCGGCCCGTTTGACTGCGGCCCGACCCGCGTTGCCCGGACGGATGGCCAGCTCGACCTAAGCTTCGTCAATCCCCGCGACTTCACGCAGGATGTCCACCGCACGGTCGACGACTACCCGTTCGGCGGCGGCGCCGGCATGGTGCTGAAGCCCGAACCACTCGCGGCAGCAATCGAGAGCGTGCGCCGGCCCGAGAGCATGGTCGTGCTCCTCTCCCCCCAGGGGGACCGCTTCTGCCAGCCGATGGCCGAGGAGTTCAGCCGGACCGATCACCTCGTGCTCATCTGCGGCCGGTACAAGGGCGTTGACGAACGCGTGCGCATGACGGTTGACCGCGAGGTTTCGGTCGGGGACTACGTGCTCGCCGGCGGTGAAGCTGCGGCCGTGGTCATCGTCGAGGCCGTGGCCCGGCTCATGCCCGGCGCGGTCGGCCACGAAGAATCGGTCGCGACCGATTCCTTTTCGATTGGCATCCTCGATGCCCCCTATTACACCCGGCCGCGCGAGTTTCGCGGCCGCGAAGTCCCGGAAGTGCTGGTGTCCGGCGACCACGCCTCGGTCGGTCGCTGGCGCCGGGAACAGGCTCTGAAAACGACGGCCCAGCGCCGGCCCGAACTTCTGCGCAGCGAAGTCCTGACCGAATCCGAGCGCGAGTTCCTCTGCCGCGAACTGGAAAAGGAGATTATCAATGGCTAAAAAAGAAGCCCACAAAGATACCAAGGCGACCCCGGTCGCTCCTCGTCACGCGGCCGAAATCCCGCCGCTGAAACCCGGCGACACCGTCGCCGTCCACGTGCGAATCGTCGAAGGAGACAAGGAACGCGTGCAGGTTTTCCAGGGAACCATCATCCAGATTCGCGGCGCCTCCCAGAACCGGAGTTTCACGGTGCGCAAGGTCAGCCGCGGCTACGGCATCGAGCGCATCTTCCCGTACGCCTCGCCCGCCATCGCCAAGGTCGAAGTGAAACGGCACAGCAAAGTCCGCCGGGCCAAGCTCTACTACCTGCGCGACAAGAGCGGCCGGGAAGCGATGCTCAAAGAGGACAAAGAGCAACCGAGTGAGGGACAACCTCGACCTGAAGCTGTGGCAAAGTAGCACCCTATTCTGCGGCGTGGACGAGGTGGGAAGGGGCGCCTTGGCCGGTCCGGTAGTCGCTGCGGCCGTCATCCTCCCCCCTTACAGCGAGATTGAAGGCGCTGATGATTCAAAGAAGCTGACCCCGCTCCGCCGCCTGCGGCTGGAACCCGAAATCAAGAACCGCAGTCTCGCGTGGACCGTCGCCTGGGCCAGCCATCGCTTCATCGAACAGCACAACATCGCGAACGCCACCTTTCACGCCATGCGCCTCGCGATCCGGCGGCTCAGAATCCGGCCTGGATTGGTCATGGCTGACGGTTGGGCCATACCCGGGCTTGGCCTGCCGTGCGAGGGCATCATCCACGGCGATAGCTTGAGCCTCTCCATCGCCTGTGCCTCAATCGTTGCCAAGGTCTGGCGCGACCGGCTGATGACCCGGCTGTCTCAGCGTTACCCCGGCTACGGCCTTGCCCGACACAAGGGCTACGGGACTCCCGCGCACATTCAGGCGCTCCGCGAGCTCGGCCCCTCCCCCATCCACCGCCGCACCTTTGCGCCGGTTCGGAACCTCACCGCCACGCCGCAGTGAACACGAAACCGCTGGGCAGGAAGGGCGAGAACCTCGCTGCTTCCCATCTCCGGGACCGGGGCTGGGAAATCCTCGAGCGAAACTACCGGACCCGCCTTGGTGAAATTGACCTGGTCTGCCGGGACCATGACACCATCGTCTTTGTGGAAGTGAAGGCGCGCACCAGCGCCGATTTTGCTCGGCCGGATGAGTCGGTCACGCACCGGAAACAGGCAAAGCTGCGCCGGCTGGTCGAGGAATACCTGGTGACGCACCGGCTCGAATCAGCAGACGTCCGGCTCGACGTACTCGGCGTCACGCTCGGTCCGCAGCGCCCGGAGTTCGAGCACATCGTCGGGGCGCTCTAGTGCTGTCGCGCGTCCTCTCGGCGGCGGTCTACGGTGTCGACGGCTACATCGTGGCCGTTGAGACCGACGTCACCCACGCCCTGTCGGCGTTCAATATCGTCGGCCTGCCGGACGCCGCGGTGAAGGAGTCTCAGCACCGGGTCCAGGCCGCAATCAAGAACTCCGGTTTCACGTTCCCCAACCGCAAGATTACCGTCAACCTCGCGCCGGCCGACATCAAAAAGGAAGGCGCGGCCTTTGACCTGCCGATGGCGGTCGGTATCCTCGCTGCGAGCGGCATCCTGCCGCCGGACGCGCTCCGTGACCTCGCGTTCCTCGGCGAACTGTCGCTCGACGGCTCGCTCCGACCAATCAAGGGCGCGGTTTCGATGGCCGTCGCCGCCGGTCAGGCCGGGCTGCGCGGCCTTATTGTGCCGACCCAGAACGCGAGCGAAGCTGCGATGGTCGAAGGCCTGAACGTCTACGGCATCACCTCCCTGATTGAGGCGGCCGACTTCGTCAAAGGCGCGCTTCGCGTCGAGCCGACCCACACCGACGTCGCCACACTCTTTGCCCAAGCCGCGGTCCAAGCGGTTGACCTGGCCGAAGTCCACGGCCACGAGCACGCCAAGCGCGCGCTTGAGATTGCCGCGGCCGGCGGCCACAACGCGTTGATGATTGGGCCGCCCGGGTCCGGCAAGACGATGCTGGCGCGCCGGCTGCCGACCATCCTGCCGCCGATGACGATGGCCGAAGCCCTGGAGGCAACCCGAATACACAGCGTGGTCGGCGCGCTCTCGCCCGACCGGCCCCTGGTCGCAACCCGGCCGTTTCGCTCCCCGCACCACAACGTCTCGGAATCCGGGACGATTGGTGGCGGCAGCGTGCCCCGGCCGGGCGAGGCCTCGCTCGCCCACAATGGCGTGCTCTTCCTCGACGAACTGCCTGAATTCCGGCGCGACGTGCTTGAAGCCCTGCGCCAGCCGCTCGAAGACGGCGAGGTCACAATCGGCCGGGCCCGCTCGACCTTCACCTTCCCGGCCCGGTTCATGCTCATCTGCGCCATGAACCCGTGCCCGTGCGGCTATGCCGGGGACCCGCGCCATGCCTGCGCCTGCTCGCCGCAGAAGATTCGCCGCTATCGGAGCAAGATTTCCGGCCCGCTGCTCGACCGGATTGACATCCACATCGAAGTCCCGGCCCTGAAGTACGACGACATCGCCACCAAACGCGCGGGCGAGAGTTCAAGCACGGTTGCCGAACGGGTCGCCCGGGCGCGTTCGACCCAGGTTGCCCGGTTCGCCGCGGCCGGCACGCGCCACCCGGTATACTGCAACGCCCAGATGGGCCCGCAACTCATTCGCCGGTTCTGCCCGGTTTCAAGCCAGAGCGACGAGATTCTGAGAGCCGCGATTGACCGGCTCGGACTCTCGGCCCGCGCCTACCATCGCGTGCTCAAAGTCGCAAGAACGATCGCCGACCTGGAAGGCAAAGAGAGCATCCAGCCGTCCCACATAACCGAGGCCGTGCAGTATCGCACGCTCGACCGGACGGCGTGGTGAGAGGACAAATGACGAAGCCCGAGCTCGGGAAAAACCCGAATTACGAAGATCGAATTCCGATTGAAACCCGAATGAAGCAAACCGGCCAATTCGGACTTCGGGCTTTGTCGTCATTCAATCGTCATTCGGATTTCGGACTTCGAACTTTGCCCGCATTCATTCGTCATTCGAGTTTCGGGTTTCGAGCTTGTCCCCCATTGAATCGTCATTCGAGCTTCGGATTTCGGACTTTGGGCACCTACGACCTGCAGGATCCACATGAAGGGAGCTAGCACCATGGATTTGGCCAGGAAGATACACGACCGGACAGCCAAGGTTGCCGTCATCGGCATCGGCTACGTCGGTCTGCCGCTCAGCATCGAAATTGCCCGCGCCGGATTTGCGACCGTGGGCATCGATGTCGACAAAACCAAGGTGGCCGCGGTCAGGAAACGCAAGAGCTTCATCGGCGACGTCAAAGACTCGGACTTAGCCGAGGTCGCCGGCAAGTTCAGCGCCACGACCGACTTCGGCGTGCTCGCCACGTGCGACATCATCAACATCTGCGTGCCCACGCCGTTCACCGCCAGCAAGGACCCGGACGTGAGCTTCATCGAGTACGCAGGCCGCGAGGTTGCGAAATACCTGAAGCCCGGCCAGCTCATCATCCTCCGCTCCACGACCTACCCCGAAACCACCGAGAAGGTCCTGCAGCCGATTCTCGACGCCGGCGGCAAGAAGGTCGGACAGGACTACTTCCTCTCATTCGTGCCCGAGCGCATCGACCCGGGCAACCACAAGTTCACCACCCACACCACGCCGGTCGTGGTCGGCGGCGTCACCAAGACCTGCACCGACCTGACGGTCCAGTTCTACGCGCGGTTCGTAGACAAAGTCATACCGGTCAGCTCGCCCCGCGCCGCGGAAATGTCCAAACTGCTCGAAAACATCTTCCGCAGCGTCAATATCGCCCTCGTCAACGAGATGGCCATGATGTGCGACCGGATGGGCAACATTGACATCTGGGAAGTCATCAACGCAGCGTCATCCAAACCGTTCGGGTACATGCCCTTCTTCCCCGGGCCCGGCATCGGCGGACACTGCATCCTGATTGACCCCTACTACCTCGCGTGGAAAGCCCGCGAATACGACTTCCACTCCAACTTCATCGAACTCGCAGCCGAAACCAACGAAGGCATGCCCTTCTACGTTGCCGACCGCATCCTCGAAGTGCTGGGGACGAACGGCATCGCCGCGTCGCGAGCCAGCCTTCTTATCCTCGGTGCCGCGTTCAAAGGCAACGTCGAAGACACCCGCCACTCCCCGGCAATCAAGGTCATGGAACTGATACTCGACAAGGCAAAGAAGGTTGACTACCACGACCCCTGGGTCCCGGCAATCGAAATCGGCAAGCGCAGGTTCAAGTCGGTGCCGCTCACTGCTCAGGCGCTTGCGAAGGCCGACTGCGTCGTGATTCTCACCGACCACAAAGCCTTCGACTACGACTTCATCTTCAAGCACAGCAAGCTGATACTCGACGCCCGCAACGCCATCAAGCGCCGCGGCTCGAAGAAGCTGCACACGCTGGGGAACCGGCCACGCAAGTAAATAGAATGTAGAGAGTAGAACACGGGGGCCTGGCAGCAGTAGGTAGAGAGTAGGAGGTAGAATGGAGGGAGGAAGAAGGCTTGAACGGTTCGAGGAACTCGAAGTGTGGCAGAGGGCACACGCGCTGACGCTCGAGGTCTACCGCCTGACCGGTGGATTCCCTAATGACGAGAAGTTCGGCCTCGTGTCACAGATGCGCCGGGCGGCAGTGTCGGTCCCGGCCAACATCGCTGAAGGATTCAAGAAGCGCGGCAGCAAAGACAAGGCCAACTTCCACAACATCGCGCAGGGGTCACTCGAAGAACTACGCTACTATATTCTCTCGCGTGACCTCGGTTACCTGAAGTCTCCCCCGGCCGAGCCTGATGCCTTCGAGGTGATCGGTCGCATGCTGCACAGCCTAATCCGCGTCACCCTCGCCCGCTCCTGACCGCTTCCCCACCTCCCACATTCCACGGCTGCCGTGGCCTTCCTCCTCAGCCTCTATCTGC
>CAIVTL010000043.1 GCA_903908785.1 Caldifarciminota bacterium
CAACGTGGCACCTGGTCGGCAGCCTCCAGACCAACAAGGTGAAGCGCGCCCTCGAGCTCTTCGACGTCATCCAGAGTGTGGACTCGCTCCATCTCGCGCAGGAAATCCAACTCCGCTGCGAGCAGATGGACAAGCGCGTGAGCGCACTGATTGAAGTGAACACCTCCGGAGAATCATCCAAGCACGGGGTCCAGCCTGACGCGGTACCTGACCTTGTTGCTGAAGTGCTGAAGCTCGACCGGCCGCAGCTTGCCGGGCTGATGACCATTGGCCCGGGGCTTGCCATCGATGACCCTGAGGCCTCCCGCCCCTGTTTCAGAGTGCTCAAGACTCTGGCCGAGGACTGCCGCCAGCGCTTCGGCATCCCTCTGCCCCACCTTTCCATGGGCATGAGTTCCGACTTCGAGGTCGGCATCGAAGAAGGCGCGACCATCGTCCGCATCGGCTCGGCGATCTTTGGACCACGCGCCCCGGTCAAACCCGAATGAAGAAGCACGAAATCCGATTGAAGCTCGACCGGCGGAGAATGCCCAATTCGGACTTGGGTACTCGGACTTGATTCGTCATTCGAGCTTCGTGTTTCGAGATTGTCCTTGGCCCCATGGAGCTTGAGCGCTTCAGCGAGCTGGTTGACGAGGCAATCGCCTCAATACCTGCGGCGTTCCGCGACAAGCTCGATAACATCACCGTTATCGTCGAACCCCTCGCCCAGCCCGGCCTTGCCCGCGAGATGGGCGTTAACCCGTGGGGCCTGCTCGGCGTGTACCAGGGCGTGCCCTACAAGCAACGCGGCCCATGGTACGGCAACGTGCTGCCTGACCGGATTCTCATCTTCCAGAAGCCGATTGAGACCCAGGCCCGTACTGCGGCCGCAATCAGGAAGCTCGTCCGACAGGTCGTCATCCACGAGGTCGGCCACTACTTCGGGCTGTCCGATGACGAACTCCACCGGCTCGAACGCGAGGCCGACGAGGCCGAACGCGCCGCCCCGCGCCGACCTCTTCCGCCGTCCGAGCCTGAGCCTGCTGACCAACAAGAAGGGCCCGGGACTGAGCCCGGGCCCGATTAGCAGTCTGCTGCCGGCGGCCTACTTCTTCAGCGCCACGCCCTGCTGGGCGGGAATGCGCATCGAGTAGAACGACCGGTAGACGAACACCAGCGCCACCGCGAACAACACGATGCCGATGCCCACGCGAAGCGTATGGTTGGTCATGGTCACCGCAATCTGGGTGGCCAGCACGCCGAACAGCGTTGTGAACTTGATGACCGGGTTCATCGCGACCGAAGAGGTGTCCTTGAACGGGTCGCCGACCGTATCGCCGACCACGGTCGCCGCGTGCAAATCGGTCCCCTTCTGCTTCAGGTCAACCTCGACGATCTTCTTCGCATTGTCCCAGGCGCCGCCGGCGTTGGCCATGAAGATGGCCTGGAACAGACCGAAGAATGCAATCGAGATGAGGTAGCCGATGAAGAAGAAGCTGTTGAAGAACGAGAGCGCCAGCGCGAGGCAGAAGACAACGACAAAGATGTTGATGAGGCCGCGCTGGGCGTACATCGTGCATATCTTCACGACCTCCTTGGAGTCATTGATGTCGGCCGTGTGCTTCGACAGGTCCATGTGCTCTTTGATGTAGACGACCGCGCGGAACGCGCCGGTCACGACCGCCTGCATCGAAGCGCCGGTGAACC
>CAIVTL010000044.1 GCA_903908785.1 Caldifarciminota bacterium
CGCTGAGCCGGCAGTCCAGCCTGCTGAAGGAATCGTACTGGCGCGAAGCCCGCTTCGCTCCGTTCTAACCCTCGCCCTTCGTCCCTAGTCCCCAGCCCCTGACCCCTACTTGTTAGGCGCTCGGCTCAGGTCGGAAATCAGGTTCCGCACTACCCGCTCACCGTCACGAACCTGTGTCTTGACGCTGTCGCTCTTGGGCCCCGGTTGCTCTGTCGCGGTCACGGTAAGCTGTCGCAGCCGGACTATTTCAGTGCGAATCTGCGCGACCAGTTTTGCCTGCGCCGGGCTCGGCTGGTCCTTGACGACCTGCTGCCGAACCGCGCCGAACCGCTGGTCGAGCTTGTCAATCTCATCAGTCAGAACGGAGGCGGTTTCGTTCCTGACGGCGGCCTGCACCGTGTCGCGCTGCGCCCGGTTCGCCGCGCGGACTGAGTCCTGAATCCGGGCCAGTTCCCGTTGCTGGACTTCAACCTTCGCTTTCTTCCCCCGGCCCGAACTGACGACGACGATTCCCGCGATGCCGGCGAGAACGAAGATGCCCGCGAAGACCAGAATCGCGGGGTTCAAGGGTTGACCGCCCCGGCGCGCGCGGGCACGGGCTTTCTGACCGCAGGCAAAGCAGCGCTCCTGGCCCTTATTGACGGGCTCACCGCAATGTACGCATTTTGGCACTATTTCCCCTATCCGATTATGCTCAGGTCAACGTCAAACAGCGCCGTCGGCTGGGTGATGCCGAACGACTCTAGCACCGCCGGGTGGACTTCGCCCAGCACGCCCCACGGCATTCCAGATTCCAGATTGCAGATTGCAGATTGACCGGTCCGGGCGAGGATACGGGCGCAGCGGCCGGGGATGAACGTCGGGCATTCCAGCGGCTCGAATCTCAACTCAAGCCCGAGTTCGCGCGCCAGCGCATCCAGCGCCTGCTTCGCATCCGCGAACCCGGCCCGGGGCCCGGCGACGGCAGCCCCGAGTCTGCGCCGCGTCCGCACTCCGGTCTCCATCTCGGACGACGGCTCAAAGCAGTCGCCGGCCTCGAAGACCTGCTGCGGCATCTCCCGGGTGGTGTTCACGCGGAGCGTGCTCAGGAGTCCGGTGATGAGTTGCTCGCGCGCAATTGTCTGCTCGACGCTTATCGGGTTCTCAAGCCGCACGCGCGGCTCCCTCACGGGCAGGCCGAGGAACTCGAAGTGCTCCTTCTCGCTGGTCAGCGCCGGGGTCATGATTTCCAGGAACCCGAGCCCGGTCATCACGCGCCGCGCGGTCGTCGAAAGCTCCTCAATCGGCTGGTGGCTGCCCACGGTCATGCTCGGGACAAGCCGGGGCACAATGTTGTGATAGCCGTAACCGATGGCCACATCCTCAAAGACGTCATACTCGTGCATGATGTCGGCTCGGTACGCCGGAACCTGGAGCACGAGCCTACCGCGTTCGGGCTTCGCGCCGTAGCGCATTCGTTCCAGTACCTTCGCCATGTCCGGCACTTCAACCCCGACCAGGCGCTCCGCCGCCTTCGGGTCAATCGTCATGGTCTGCGCCGAGAGGTCAGGCGTCGTCTCCTTCGCGCCGTCCGGATAGACGACCTGCACCGTCTCAATCTTCGCCCCAAGGTCGGCCAGTCCGGTGGCAATCACCGCTAGGGTCTTCGTGATGGCATTTTTGTCCGGCCCGGTCACGTCCACGAACAGGTTCCGGGTCTTAGGCGTTACCTTCGTCTCCTCGCTGTTGATTATGGGCGGCATAGAAAGCACTTTGCCGCTCGCGTCGCAGAGCAGCGGATACTTGCCGAACTTCTCCAGGAGGTGCTTGTATCCGACCCCCTTCGGATGCTTCTCCAGAATCTCCTTCGGCGTGGCCTCGACCATGCCCTTAGGCATTCCAAAGAGCGGAACAAACTTCACGCCGTCCGGCGCGACCGCCGAATACTCGAAGTCCGGTTCGACCGTATAGAGGTCATACACGCCGATGGACGCGCGCCGCCGGTTGCGGCCCAGGGCCCAATGCAGGTTCTCCTGCATCTTCATGACGGTCTTTACCGTCTCATCGTCCATCGAGAGCCCGCGCACAACGCAAGCGACGAGGTGCGGCCGGATGTTTTCCAGACCCGGCTGCACCGTGACCTTGAACCCGGACGGCTCCATGCGATACACCGGCAGGCCTGTCTCGATGCCGAGATAGCCGCGCAGCGCGCGCGCCAGCCCGGCCGCGTCGAACATGTCGGGCCTCACCGGCAACAGGCTGATGCGGATGACCTCGGAGGAGCCGGC
>CAIVTL010000045.1 GCA_903908785.1 Caldifarciminota bacterium
GCTCCGGAGCCCTTCCAGAGCCCGCGCAGCCCGGCGAACGGCCGCTTGCCGCCCCGCGTTACCTGCTTCTTCAGCCGGATTTCCATCCGGCGCAGCTCTTTCTCGGCGCTGGTGAGCTTCTGCACAATGGCGAGTCTGGTCATATTGTTCTCCAAGGTGATTCTAGGCGCTCGGGGCGGCCGGGTCAAGCAGGGGAGATGAGGGGCGAGTGCGGGTACGGGACAATTCAGAAGTCAGATATCAGAAACCAGAATGCAGAGTTGCAGTCGGTCGGAACCTTGGCGGCCTTGGTGTTGCGGGTTACGAGTTACGGGTTACGCCCGTGCCGGGCGCGGGAAAGCACAAACCCCACGCGTTTGCGCGCGAGTTTCCAAGCGAGACCCCTCCCCAGCGTCGGGGTGACATTTCCGACATCTGTGTAATCTGCGAAATCTGTGGATAGCCCGGTTCGAGCCTCGGTGGTCTTGGCGTTCTTGGCGAGCTTGGCGGTTGTCTCATTTCCGATTGACGATTGTCGAGCGTCGATTGGCGAGAGGCGAGAGGCGAGAAGCGAGAGACGGGTTGGGGCGAGACCCCTCCTCAGCGTCGGGGTGACATTCCCGACATCTGTGTAGTCTGCGAAATCTGTGGATAGCTCTCTCCGCCTCCGCGCTTTGCCATTTCCACTTTCTACTTCGCATCCCGGCGGTTCGTGCTTTTCCCCTGATTCCGACATTGACGGCCACGAAGACACGAAATGGGATGAAACGGACCGAAGTGGTACGGCACCCATCCGTTTCGTGTCTTTGGCCTCGACGGCCCCTGTCCGACAGTGCGTGCTTTCGTGGCTCAATATCGGTTCTGGGGTTTTCCGACTGACTTGACATGCGGCCCATACCGCCGATGCTTTTGGCATGGCGAGACAGATGATTGCCTATTGCGGTATCGACTGCGCGAAGTGCCCGGCGTACGCTTTCCCGCGGCTGGGCGAGAAGCTGCACATGAAAGGCTTCTTTCAGTGGCTGCTGAAGTCCGGGATGAAGCGGGCGCGGAAGCGCAGGCTGCCCAAGCTGCCCGAAGGCCAGGACGTGGGGAAGCTGCTCGAAGACCTGAACCGCTACATCATCTGCGATGGGTGCGCGACGATTGACGCCCGGTGTATGAAGGGATGCCTTCAGTGTCCGGTGCGGTGCTGCGCGATGGAGACGGGAGTCGCAAACTGCGCGCACTGTCCGAAGTTCCCGTGCGGCCTGCTTGAGTCGGCCTGGAAGACGTCGGTGTTCAAGGGCCAGCGGTCGCGGCTGGAGAAGCTGCGGGCAAAGGACGGCCCGTCCGGGAAGTGAAGGAGATGCGATGGAGACGATGAAGGGTTATTGCGGGTACAATTGCGACCGGTGCGCGGCGCGGTCGGATGACCCGGCGGTGCGGCAGAAGCTGGTTGACGGCTGGCGCAAGCTGTTCGGCCACGAGACGTACACGGCCGAGAACGTCCGCTGCGACGGGTGCCGCGGCAACGGCCGGCTGGCCGACAAGTCGTGCCAGGCCCGGCCTTGCGCGAAGGAGAAGGGCGTTGAAAGCTGCGGGCTTTGCGCCGACTTCCCGTGCAAGAAGGTCCGGCCGTTGATGGGCAGCACCGAGGGGCTGCTGCTGCACTGCTACCCACGCACCGCGGACCTGACCGAGGAGGAGTACCGGCTCTGTATGCGCCAGTTCGCGGGCATGGAGAACCTGGTTCGAGTCATGGTCGAACACGGCCGGCTGCCCGCGTGGGTGGCGGGAGCGAAAGGGCCGGTGAAGTAGTGTTCGAGCTTCCCGAGTGCGCGACGCTGACGCGGCAGATGAGCGAGACTCTGCGCGGCAAGACCGTGCAGCGCGGGCGGCTGGGCAACTCCCCGCACAAGTTTGTGTGGTACAACCGCAAGCCGGCCGAGTTCGAACGCCAGACCAAGGGCAAGACCGTGGGCACTGCCACGGCCCGAGGACGGTGGATGTTTGTCCCGCTGGAACCCGGCTATGTGTTCGTGGTCGGCGAGTGCGGAGGCCGGATGCTGTTTCACGAACCCGGCGCCGAACTCCCGGCGAAGTACCACGTGCTGTTTGAGTTCGGCGATGGCTCGGCCCTGTCGGTTACAACCCAGATGTGGGGTGCGATGGAGCTGTTTGAGCAGGGCAAGGAGCAGGAGCGGAAGTACATCAAGGGGATGCGGCCGACGCCGGTGGACCGGGAGTTCACGTTCCGCTACTTCTCAGGGCTGGTAGACGAACTGGCAAAGGGCGAGAAGCGGAGCGTGAAAGGACTGCTCACGCAGGAGCAGTTGGTTCCGGGCCTCGGTAACTCGGTGGCGCAGGACATCATGTTCCGGGCCGGCCTGCACCCGCGCCATGCGATTGCCGAGCTGTCGGAGGCGCAGCGGCGCGGGCTGCACAGCGCCATCGTCAAGACCGTGCGCGACGTCATTGCGAAGGGCGGCCGTTCCGACGAGATTGACCTCTACGGCCGGCCGGGCGAGTACGAACGCGTTCTATCCAGCAAGACTGCGGGCAAGCCGTGTCCGAAATGCGGCACGAAGATTGAGAAGATTGCCTATCTCGGAGGGGCATGTTACCTCTGCCCAAAGTGCCAGGAATAGCGTGGCGGGAATGACGAAGCTCGAGCTTGGGAAAAACCCGAATGACGAAACTCGAATTCCGAATGAAGTTCGAATGACGGGAAATGACCAACTGGAGCATTCGGACTTCGAGCTTGGCCGAGACCCTTACGTGAGCGTCGTGGTGATAGACAGGAATTGGAGGCGCGACGATGATTGAGCTGGACGATGGTCTTGTTTCCTGGGTCGGGAACCTGAGGCGCTGGTTTCACCGGTACCCGGAGCCGAGTTTCGAGGAGCGCAAGACCCAGGAGAAGGTGATTGAGGTATTGAACGGGCTCGGCATCGAGCACCGGCCGGCAGGCGGAACCGGTGTCATCGCGACCGTCTACGGCAAGGGCAAGGGGAAGACCATTGCGCTCCGGACCGACATGGACGCGCTCAGAATTCAGGAGGCGGAAACCGCGCTCAATGGCGGCTACCGCTCCAACAACGCCGGCGTGATGCACGCGTGCGGGCATGACGGACATATGGCGATGGTGCTGGGTGCGGCGCGCTGGCTGCAGGAGCACCGCGAGTCGCTTGCGGGTCATGTCCGGCTCATCTTCCAGCCGGCCGAAGAGGTGCCGCCGGGCGGGGCCGGCGGGATGATTGATGCCGGGTGCCTGGAAGGCGTGGATGCTATCATCGGGGTCCACATTTTCGGCAATATGCCGCTGGACCGAATCGGCTTCCGGCCCGGGCCGTTCATGGCCTCGAGCCGCACTTTCACCGTGACAATCAATGGCAAGCCCGGACACCACATGTGCCCGCAGGATAGCGTTGACCCGATACAGATTGCGGCCCGGTTCATCGACACCATCCAGACCGACATCCGGCAGCGGTTGAACCCCAATGCCCGATACGTGCTCGGGTTTGGCGAAGTCCGCTCGGGCATGCAGCACAACCAGACCCCGGCCGAAGCGAAGGTCGTCGGGACTTTCCGTGCCTATGACGTGCGGGACTCGGAGACAATCGTCTCGGCGATAATGGCAAACCTCGAGGGCCTGATGCGGGCCTTTGCCAAGCCGGACATTTCGGGCCTGCCCGCGTACCGGCTGGACGCCGAGCCTGCGTATCCGCCGCTCGTGAACGACCCGGCTTTCACGCGCCGGGCGGCTGGGATTCTGAAGTCGGCTTTCTCCGACGTGGACGATGAGATGGACCCGAACCTCGGGGCGGAGGACTTCGCCTGCTATCTTCAGAAGGTGCCGGGCCTGTTCATGTTCCTGGGCGGCGGCAACCCCGGGCGCGGCATCACGGCGATGAACCATTCCGACCGGTTCGACATGGACGAGGACGCGTTGCCCACCGGTATCAAGGCGCTGCTGACCCTGACCCGCGACTTCCTGGACAACCCCGAGCCCTACCTGCGCAAGTAGCCGACGCGGGCCTCAAGGGCCCAAGTATGAAGTGGAAATGACAAAGGACGAAGCAAAGGTGAAAGGGGA
>CAIVTL010000046.1 GCA_903908785.1 Caldifarciminota bacterium
CTCCCGTCATTTGCCATTTCCCCTTTCCCCTTCTCCACTTGAGCACTGGAGCACTGGAGCACTTGAGCACTCTTGCCTCCTCCTTCCTGTTCCAGTTGACCCTTGCTGCCGCCCGCCTATACTGGCTGACTAACCTACATGGAGCGAATATGAACCGACTTTCTCTGCTTCTGCTCGCCGCGGCCACGGTCTGGGCCGGAGACTGGGTCACCAGCGGCGGCAACCCCTGGCGCTCGGGATTGTCCGACGAGCGCGGCCCGGCAAGCCGCGAAGACCTCGCATGGGAAGGAACCGTGTCCGGCATCTTCGGCGCGCCGATATACATCTGGGACAACAAGCTCGTGACGATGCGGTTCCAGTCCATCGACTACGCGCCCATCGTCTGCCATAACCTCACCACCGGCGAAACGCTCTGGACTCACGACTTCCCCGGCACAAACAGCCGCTCCCTGCCCATCGGGTTCCGTGACGGGCGGGTGTATGCCATCAACTTCCAGGAACGGACGAACGAGCGCGACACTCTGTACGCGCTCAACGCCGACAACGGGCAGGTTATCTGGCGTTCGACGATTCACGCGTGGATGAGCATCACCGAGAGCGCGAGCTTCGCCGAAAACGGCGACCTGCTGGTGTCGGCGGACAGCTTCAGGATTGCCCGGGTCAACTGCACGACCGGCGCGGTTGTCTGGGTCACGCCGCGGGTCTGGCCGGTTACCGGCTCGGCCGATATCTGCGTGTGCGACAGCACGGTTTACGCCTACTCGGGCGACATCGGTAGCCTCTACATCAACGCATGGGACCTCGGGACCGGCCGGTTCAAATACAAGACGCGGCTCGTGGACACACACCCGGGCGGGCCGATGCCCCAATCTGCGCCGATGGTCGGCGGCGACGGCACCATCTACGCGCACAAACCCGGGGACAACCTCACCGCTCTCGAAGATTCCGGCGACAGCCTGCGCGTGCTCTGGACCCACGAAGTCTCCGGCGACTCGTACCACTACTCCATCTTCTCACACTTCGCGGTCGGGCCGGACCGTTCGGTCTACTGCGCCTCGAACCGCCGCATCCAGCGGCTCGACCCTGCGACCGGCGCGTGCCTCGATAGCTCGCCCATCCTCCAGGACCCGGCCAGCAGCTACTTCGGCGTGCGGATGGCAATCGGCGCGGACAGCCTGGTCTACATCACCGTCGGCCCCAGCAACTCGGCCCTGTACGCGCTGACCCGCGACCTCCAAATCCTCTGGGCCGACACGTTGCCCAACATGAACACCTCGGGCCCGGCCATCGGCAACGGCTTCCTCGCCGTATCCGGCGCCGGTCTGGCCCTGAAGGTCTATCATAACGCGGTCGGCGTGAGCGAGCAAGAACCCGCAAGCCGGCAGCCATTCCCGCTCCGCGCGGTCTCCGGCCCGGGCGGCACGCGCCTGCGCTTTGCCAACCCCGCGCCCGGCGCGGTGACAATCAGCGTCTTCGATGCCACTGGTCGCCTCCTTGCGCGCGACCACCAATTCCGGCCTGCCGGCACGCAGGAATTCGCGCTGCCGACCCTTGCATCCGGCATCGCCTTCGCCGCAGTCTCGTCCGGCGGTAAGACCGCCACCATCAAGTTCGCGCAGGTGCGGTAAAGGTCCGCGGCCGCCGGCCGACAGAAGAACAGCCGACTTCGACCCCTGCTGTTGGCGGTAACGGCAAGCGGTGTGCGGTTGACGAGTTACGATTGGCGGGTCGTGAGCTACGGTCTACGGTTCACGGTGTACGGTTCACCCCGTCGCAGGCAGGGCTTGACGGACGGGCCGGGCGGAGGGATAATGTTTCCGTTAATCGGGTTAGTTGGTTGATCCGAGAGAACCTCAGCCCGGGCCCAGCAAGCTGGGCCCGGTGTTTTTCTTAAAGGGTCTCTTCGTCTTCCGGCCGCCAGGCCGGGTCAACGATGCAGAGGAATTCGATTTCCTCTTTGCCGGGATTCTCAAGCCACTGCAACGAACCGGGCGGTATGTAGACCGTGTCGCCCGCTTGAACTTCGGCCGCCTCTTCACCGATGTGCATCACGCCGGTTCCCCGGACAAGGTAGTAGACTTCGGATGTCTTGAGCTTGTGGGCCCGGGATTTGGCGCCGGGCGCGAGCCAGGCGTAGGCCAGGGAGTAGCGTATCTCTGCCGGGTCGCGGTCGGGGTGGAGCAGTTCGCGCAGCCGGGTCCGGTCCCCGGCCACAACCTCGCGGCAGTTACTCAGCTTCTTGATGAGCATCGCAGGTAGGAGGTAGGAGGTAGGAGGTAGGAGGTAGGAGGTAGGAGTTGGACCCGGCCCTGCTGCTAACTCCTAACTGCTAACTCCTAATTCAGCTTCCCGACCGCCTGCTCGACTGCTTCGAGCAGCTCGCCCGATTTGACGGCCGCAGCCAGGTTGTTGATGTCGTCCTGCACCGGCCGGTCCTCGACCATCATCTTCACGTGCTTGCGCACGAAGTCGTAGGCGACCTGTGTGCCCTTGCCTAGCTTGAGCGGCTTGCGGAACTCGACCGCCTGGGCCCCGGCCATCAGTTCGATGGCGATTACGTACCAAGAGTTATCGAGTATCTGCCGCGTCTTCAGGGCGCTGGTGAACGCCATCGAGACGAAGTCTTCCTGGTCGGCCGCGGCCGGTATCGAGCCGGTTGAAGCCGGCGCCGAGAGAATCCGGCTCTCGCAGATGAGCATGCCCTGCGTGTATTGGGTAAGCATCAGGCCGGAGAACATGCCCGCGCCTTTGGTGAGGAACGCGGGCAGGCCGCAGGAGAGGTTGCGATTGAGCAGCCGGTTGGTGCGCCGCTCAGAGAGCACCGCAATCATCGTCACGCACTCGCCGGTCAAATCCAGCGCGAGCCCGAGCGGCGTGCCCTGGAAGTTCGCACCGGTCAGGTAGGCCTTCTCGTCCGGAAAGAAAAGCGGGTTGTCGCCGACGCCGTTCAACTCTATTTCGAACATGTAGCGCGCCCACTTGAGCGCGTCTTTGGCACTGCCCACGACCTGCGGGGTCGAGCGCAGGCTGTACGCGTCCTGCACCTTCTTGCCCGGCTGCTTGAGCATTTCCGAGTCCGCGGTCAGGCGCCGGACGTTCTCGGCGCAGGTAACCGCGCCCGGGTAGCCGCGCAGGTTGTGAATCCGCTCGTCGTACGCCACCATGTTGGCGTTGACGACTTCGAGGGTGAGCGCGGCGGCGATTTCGGACACCTTGTAATAGTGGTCGGCATCGAGCAGGTGAATGGCGCCCCAGCCCGCAGTCATGTTGGAGCCGTTGATGCAGGCGAGCCCGTCGCGCGCCTCGAATTGTATCGGCGCCACGCCCGCGGCTTTCATTGCCTCGCCGCCCGGCATCCGCTTGCCTTGGTAATACGCCTCGCCCTCGCCCAGCAGCACGAGCGCCATCTGGCTCATCGGCGAGAGGTCGCCGCACGCGCCGACCGAGCCTTTCTCGAACACGACCGGGGTCACGCCCTTATTGAGCATATTGAGCATGCACTCGACGACCTGCAGCCGGATGCCCGAATTGCCGTTGGAAAGCACGTTGATGCGCGAGCACATGGCCGCACGCACGGTTTCCTCCGGCAGCGGCACGCCGCAGCCGGCCGAGTGCGAGTAGACGATATAGCGCTGGAACTGCTCGGTCTGCTCCGGCGTCAGGATGGTCTCGGATAACTCGCCGATGCCGGTCGTGATGCCGTACATCACGGCCCGCGCCTTGACCTTTTCCTCGATGAACGCGCGGCAGTGGTTGATTCTCGTCTTCGCCGCCGCGGACAGTTCGACCCGGTCGCGCCGCCGCGCCACGCCGACGATGTCTTCAAGCTTCAGGTTTTTGCCGTCTAGTACAACCGCCATCCGATTACCTCCGTGAAAAGTGGCCTGACCGATTTGTCATTCCGAGCGCAGCGAGGAATCTCGTCCTAACGCCCGGCGGCAGATGAGATTCCTCGTCGTCGGACTTCTCGGAATGACATTGCCGTCACAAGCCCGGGTGCGTTACTTCCCGGAAACCGAAATGGAACCGCCAAGATCGCCAAGCGTACGCTCGGAACTCGTAACTCGCAACCCGCAACTCGTTTGTACCTTCGTGTCTTTGTGTCTTGGTGGTAGACTCATATCCCGGTTCCCGGGCTACTTTTTTTCTCCCGTGTTCTGCTGTCTGCGGGGCCCGCCGCGGAACAACCGGCGTGGTCGCGGCGGCGGCCCGGCCCGCTGCGCCATCTGTTCGACGTGGTTGCCCGGCCAGAAGACCTTGCGGCACTTGGGGCAGCCTCGGAAATCATGGTGAATCTGGTAGATGAAGAACGGCACCGAGGGCCGCGCCTGCTCCCGGGTAATCTGCTCCAGCGGCACGTTGCACTGCAGGCACCGGCCGTAGGCAGCAATCTTTTCGGCCGGCGGTGCGGCCGGGCGGACTGGTGCGGGAACGCTTACTGACTGGGGCCGGGTCGGGGGCGGCTTGACCGCGGGCATCGGCATCGGCGTCGGCGGCACTTTCTCCGCGACCGGCGCTACGGGCTTGAGGCCGGCGTCAATCTCGGCCTTGACCTGTGCCACCTGCTCCGGCGCAAGCGGGCCGGGCACGTAAATCGTCCCGGGCAGGCCGCGCAGTTTGTTGGTGCGGGTGAGCAGTATCCGGCCGCTCTGTCGCGCGACCTTATAGGCCGGCAACCCGCCGAGGTTCCGGTCGTACTCGACGTCCAGCCCGAGCAGGCGCAACTCGCGCGCCAGCTTGCCGAGCATCACGTCGCACAGGAAGCTGACCGCTTCCGGGTTCTGCGGGGGAGGGATGTGGCCGCGCGGGGCGCGGCTCTGCGGCCTTGGCCGGTGGCGCGGCGGCGGCCGCCGGTTCGGCTGGGGCGGAACAGGCTGTTCTTCAGGAATCATCGGGTTACACTGTAGCCAAAAAGACCCTGAAATCAAGGCCGCGCTGCGCGAGTCGTAAGTCACGGGTTGCGAGTTGCGGGTTACGAGTTCCCCAATTCGTCATTTTCACTTTCCCCCTATCCGCTTGCTTCGTCCTTTGTCCTTGCTACTTCGTACTTTCAGAAGTACAAAGGCCAAAGGATAAAGCAAGGGGAAAGTACGAAGGCCGAACCCGACTCGGCCCTGCTTGACACCTCACGCTCGAATCATAGGGATATGATTCGCCAAGAGCTTGACAAATCGTGCTTTTGGACGCATAATCACGGCAGATGCACGAGCCGTTCGCGACCAGACTCGGCTGGATTCCCCCTTACTTGTTTCAGGAACTTGACGACCTGAAAGCCCGCACCGGCGGAGATTTGATTGACCTTGGTGAGGGCAGCCCGGACCAGCCCGCGCCCAAACCCGTATCCGCGGCGCTCACCCGAGCGCTGAAAGTCACCGAGAACCACCGTTACCCAAGCTATCCCGGCAAGCTGGCCGCGCGCGCGGCTGTAGCCGCATGGTATCGCCGCCGCTTCCGCGTGGAACTCGACCCGGAGACCGAGGTGACGATGCTGCTTGGGTCGAAAGAGGGCGTCGCGCACCTGATATGGGGAACGTGCGGGCCGGGCGACACGGTCGCGGTTTCCGACCCGGGCTACCCGGTCTACCAGAACCAGTCACGGTTGTGCGGGGCAACGCCGATTCCGGTGCCGCTGGAGGAGAAGACCGACTTCCTCCCCGACCTCGACTGGCTGTCGCGCATCGCCCCGCGCATCAAGCTGCTCTGCCTGAACTTCCCGGGCAACCCGACCGCGGCGGTCGCGCCGATTGAATTCTACCGGGCCGTGGTCGCGCTGGCGGATCGGCACGGGTTCTTCGTGGTGAACGACAACGTCTATTCGGAACTCTACTTTGGCAAGGTGAAGCCGCCGAGCATTCTTGAAGTGCCGGGGGCCAAAGAGCGCTGCGTCGAGTTCCATTCGCTGTCCAAGACGTTCAACATGGCCGGCTGGCGCATCGGCATGGCGGTCGGCAATGCGCGGCTTATCAAAGCGCTGCTGAAGATAAAGCAGAACACCGATTCCGGCCCGTTCGGCGCCATCCAGGACGCCGCGGTCTTCGCCCTGCGTAGCGGCGCGAAGTTCGCCACGGCCAACCGCGCGATGTACCGGCGGCGCCGAGATACGTTCTGCGGTGAGCTGGTCCGGCACGGCTGGGGCGTATCCCCGCCGGATGCAACCTTCTACGTCTGGACCCGGGTGCCGGCCGGGCACGACACCGCGCCGGCCGGCGAATCGCCGTCGCTCAACTTCACGCGCAAGATGCTCTCGAACTGCCGGGTAATGTGCGCGCCCGGGACCGGGTTCGGCCAGTACGGCGAAGGCTTCGTCCGGTTCGCCCTGGTCGCGTCGGAGCAGCGGCTCAAGGAAGCGGCCAAGCGCCTCGGCAATTGGCTCACGCAAAATGACGAGTGACGATTGTCGAGTGTCGATTGAGGACAATCGGACCGGGTCGGGCATTCGGCAATCGCCAATCGTAAATCGCCAATGCCGCTAGTAGTCCAGAAATACGGCGGGAGTTCGGTGGCCGACATCGAGCGGATTCGCCGGGTCGCGCGGCGGGTGGTGGCGACGCGCGCGGCCGGGGACCGGGTCGTGGTCGTGGTGTCGGCAATGGGCGGGACCACCGACGCGCTGACGAGGATGGCGCACGAGATTACGCCCAACCCGCAGCGGCGGGAGCTTGATATGCTCTTGACCGCGGGCGAGCGAGAGGCGATGGCGCTGGTGTCGCTCGCCATCATGCACGAGGGGCTGGAAGCGGTCTCGTTCACCGGTTCCCAGGTCGGCATCATCACCGACCGGTTCCACTCCGACGCGCGGATTGAAGAAATCCGCTGCGACCGACTCCGGCGGGCACTGCGCAGCCGGGTAATTCCGATCGTTGCCGGGTTCCAGGGCGTGAGCCCGGAGCGCGAAATTACCACGCTCGGCCGCGGCGGCTCCGACGTAACCGCGGTGGCGCTGGCCGCGGTGCTCGGCGCGGACCGCTGCGAACTGTACAAGGACGTGGACGGCGTGCACACCGAAAACCCGGCTGAGTTCCCGGGCGTGCGGCTGGTGCCGCAGCTCAGCTTTGAGGAGTTGGCCGAACTGGCCGGCTCGGGTTCCGAGGTAATTCACCCGCGGGCGTGCGCGCTCGCGGCCAAGTACCAGGTGCAACTTTCCATCCGGTCTTCATTCAACGATAAGCGAGGTACGACAGTGGCCAATATGACCTTGGGGCCGGCCAGGCGGCCCTCACTTGAGAAGATGGAGAAAGCTTTTGTCCGGGCGATGACGCACAACCACAAACTGGTGCGGCTGTCGCTCGTTGACGTGCCGAAGAAGAAGCAATGCCTGCACCAGGTCGTGACGCAACTGGCCGCGGCCCGGGTGCCGGTCGTGTTCTTCAACCACGGCGTGGTGCACGGCGACCGGTTCGACCTGTCGTTCATCATCCCCGAGGCGCACCTCGCTGCGGCGCAGACGATACTGGCGCGGCTGGCGAAACAGGTCCGGGCCGTGCGACTGGAGACGAAGGACAGCCTCTGCTCGGTGTCGGTGGTCGGGCCGGGCGTGGGTTCGGACCCGGAAATCATGTCCGGCACGCTCGAAACGCTGCACCGGGTCGGGGTTCACCTTGACGCGTTCTCGACGTCGGAAACCCGGCTGTCGTGCTTCATGGACCGCAAGGACCTGCGTCTCGCCGCGGCCGCGCTGCTGGCAAGGTTCAGGCTGAAGAGATGATGGAAGAGAACGTGGCAGAGGGAGCAGAGAGCAGGGAGGAGGGAGCAGTCGGCACTGAGCCGGCGAGCGTCGCGCCCGAGGGTGAGGTCCAGACTCCGTCCCCCGACCCCCAGCCCCTAGTCCCTAGCCCCCAATCCCTGGCTCCCGACTCCGCCGGTCCGGAATCGACAATCGACCATCGACAATCGGAAATCTCCGACCCCCAACCCCCGACCCCTGATCCCCAGTCCCCGGCCCCCGACCTCCCGCCCTCCGCTGGCCCGGAATCGACAATCGACAATCAACCATCGGAAATACCCGACCCCCAGCCCTCGACCCCTGACCCCTCGTCCCTCGCCCCCAGTCCCTCGCCCCTCGACCCTCTCCAAGTCATCGAGGCCTTGCTCTTCGCCGCCGACGCGCCGGTGAAGCTGGACCGGCTGGCTGAACTGACCGAAGTTTCGCCCGAAACCGCGCGGACAGTAATTGACAGTCTGAACGCGACCTACGAGGAGACCGGCCGGGCGTTCCGGGTCCAGCGGGTCGCGCAGGGATTTCAACTCTACACGATGCCGGCCTACGCCGAGTTTGTGCGCCGGCTCTACCAGCACCAGTACACCCACCGGCTGTCGCGGGCCGCGCTCGAAGTGCTGGCGATTGTCGCGTACCGGCAGCCGGTGACCCGGCCGGAAGTCGAGCAGTTGCGCGGCGTGGACTGCTCCGGCCCGATTGTCACGCTGCTTGAGCGCCGGCTGATTGCGACCTACGGCCGCGCGGCTCGGCCCGGCAACCCGTTCCTCTACCGGACCACGCCCGAGTTCCTGCGTTACTTCGGGCTGGCCGGGCTGGAGGACCTGCCGCGGATGGAGGAAATCGGCGAATTCCTGGCCCGGCGCGAGGCCGGTCCTGACGCCGGCGAATCGGACAAGGGCGAGACGTTTGACTCCCTGGCAATGGACGGCGGCCACGAGGGCGCGGCGCCGGAGGATGCGAGGTAGACGGCCATGTTTGAACGACTGAAGGAAGAACGGCTGACCGGCGACCCGGCGAAACTGGTGGTCGGGCTGCTGGCGCAGGACCGGAGACTGCTGGTCCAGGCGCAATCCGCGCTCGTCGAGGCGTTCGGGGATGTGAGCATAAAGAGCCCGGAGATGCCGTTCAGCTTCACGAATTACTACGAGAAGGAGATGGGGCCGGGCCTGATACGACAATGGGTTACGTTCCTGGGCCAGGTCGAGCCGGAGCAACTCTACGACTTCAAGCTCAAGTCCGGGCAACTGGAGAAGCGCTTCCGCGGGCCCGACGGCCGGCGCCGCGTGAACCTCGACCCCGGCCTGCTGTCGCTCTATAACCTGGTGCTGGCCTCGACCAAGAGCTTCGCCCACCGCGTCTACCTGCGCGAAGGCATCTACGCCGAACTGACGCTCATGTTCCAGGCGGGCAAGTTCCAGTCGCTGGCCTGGACCTACCCCGACTACCAGACACCGGTCTGCCAGGAATTCCTGTCGCACTGCCGCAAGGAACTGCTCGCCGATATCGCCCGGCAGCGGACCGGGGGCAACGACCGGTTGGCTCCCGCCTCATGATAAAGGAGTCACATTGAAAGAACTACGCCACTATTTCATCACCGGCGTCGCGACGATGCTGCCCCTGAGCGTCACGGTATTCATCTTCTGGTTCATCATCGTCCGGCTGGGCAGCCTGTTCCACCCGCTGTTCAAACTCCACCCGTGGCTCGAACGCCTGCCCGAGTGGGTGTCGGTGCTGGTCGGGTTCGTCTTCTTTCTCCTTATTGTGCTGGGCGTCGGCGCGCTCGCGTCCGGAATCATCGGCCGGCTCGTGCTCGGCTGGCTCGACAAGCTCATGAGCCGCACGCCGATTGTCAAAACTATCTACTCGTCGGCGCGCCAGCTCACCGACGCGGTCTTCGTCAATCGTAGCTCGCTGCGCAAGACCGTCATCGCTCAGTACCCGCGCCAGGGCATGTTCGCGGTCGGCTTCCTGACGAGCGACGACCGGATTACGCTGGCGGACGGCCGCAAGGCGCTCTTCGTCTTCTTCCCGACCACGCCCAACCCGACTTCCGGCTGGCTCGCCCTGATTCCCGAGACCGAGGTTACCGAAACCGCCATGTCCATCGAAGAAGGCCTCAAGCTCGTCGTATCCGGCGGCGTCATCAAACCCGGAAACATCGGCGCCTGTATCCGGCCCGACGCCTGACCGCCCTCCGCCATTCGCGGCTCGCCCGACGCAAGACGCCAACGGGGTGGACCGTCAGCTCAAGGGTCAGGGGTTAGCGCGGCCGCGGGGGCCGCAGCCAAACTCCAGGTAACCACAGACGAACGCAGATGGCCCGGGTTCGGATAAAGCAGAATTCAGAGACCAGAAACCAGAAGGCAGAAGTGGGGAGGTGGAGAGGAGTATCCACAGACGACGCCGAGTCGCCCTGAGGCGGCCGAAGGGTCTTCGAAGCCGGACGATCATCCACAGATTACGCAGATTCTGGGCCAGGACGCCGAAGATTGGAGATGATCAACCACAGATGGACGCAGATGGACACAGATTCAGATGGTACGGAGCGGAATCTTGACTCTCACCCGACTCTGTGCGCTCAGTGGCTTCTGTGGTTAATCCTATCTCGGTTCTTGGGTTCCGGCCTCTCGCTTGACTTATGGGGCAGCGGTCACTGTCCTGACAGCGTGTCTGGAAGTAGCCCCGTTGGCTGGAAAAGGCTCGCGACCGCGAGCATACGAGTGAGTTGAAGCTGGCTGAAAAGGGCGGATACCTGATTCCGACTGAACGGATGGACAACGCGATACTGGAAATTCGCGGACGCAAAGTAATGCTGAGTCACGACTTGGCATCGCTGTACGGTGTCAGCGCCCGGCGTCTGAACGAACAGGTTAAGCGCAACGCCAGCCGTTTTCCACCCGACTTCATGTTCCAGCTTACATGGGAAGAGGCCCAGGCTTTAAGGTCGCAAATTGCGACCTTGAAGCGAGGCCGCAACATCAAGTACCTGCCCTACGCCTTCTCGGAGCACGGGGCCATGATACCTGCCGCTGCCCGCTGACAATCTGCAATCAACAATCTGAAATCTGCAATGCCAATTCGTGAATGCCTCCGGTTTGACCGGTGACGGCAAGCCGGTAGAATGGAGACCGATGACTGCTGCCAGGAACCGGTTCATTGTTGACGAGTATCAGACAGGGCGAGGGCATGGCCGCTAGACGCCCGATTGTGCAACGGCCCGTTGCGCAATTGCCCTCCGGCTATGCCGCCCTGCTCAAGGACATAAAGGCCCGCGTCCGCGCGGCTCAACTCAAGGCCTGCCTTGCGGTCAACCGTGAGCTCGTCCTGCTCTACTGGCACATCGGCCGCGAAATACTTGCCCGCCAAAAACAGGAAGGCTGGGGCGCGAAAGTCATCGACCGCTTGTCGCGTGACCTCGCGCACGAGTTCCCGGACATGAGAGGTTTCTCTCCCCGGAACCTGCTCTTCATGCGCGCCTTTGCCGACGGGTATGCCGACGAGACAATAGTGAAACAGCTTGTTTCACTATTGCCGTGGGGCCATGTCGTCAGGCTCCTGCAGGCGGTGAAACCTCCAGCCGAGCGCGAATGGTACGCCCGTGCTGCGGTCGAACACGGCTGGAGCCGCAACGTCCTCGTGCACCAGATTGAGACCGACCTGTACCATCGACAGGGCAAAGCCCTCACCAACTTCAAGCGCACGCTGCCCGCGCCGCAGTCCGACCTTGCCCAGCAGGTGCTCAAAGACCCATATACCTTCGACTTCCTGACGCTCGGCCCGGCCGCGCGGGAGCGCGACATTGAACAAGGGCTGGTCCGTCACGTCGCCCGGTTCCTGCTCGAACTCGGCTCCGGCTTCGCCTTTGTCGGCGAACAGTACCGGTTCGAGGTCTCGGACCGGGAGTTCATCATCGACCTGCTTCTCTACCACACGCGGCTGCACTGCTACGTCGTCGTCGAGCTCAAAGCCGGCGAGTTCAAACCCGAACACACCGGCCAGCTCAACTTCTACCTCTCCGCGGTCGACGACCGACTCAAAACCGCGGGTGACAACCCATCAATCGGCATCCTGCTCTGCGCCGCCAAGGACAAGCTCATTGTCGAGTATGCACTCAGAGACGTGAAGAAGCCAATCGGCGTGGCCGAATGGCGCACGCGGCTGGTCCGGTCCCTCCCGCGCCAATACAAAGGCAGCCTGCCGACAATAGAAGAACTCGAAGCCGAACTAACCCGCGGCACCAAACCGCCGCCCGGCAACCGCTGACCGTCCGCTCCATCCCTGCAAACTGCAAACTGGAAACTCGCGCGCAGCGCGCGGGCCTTGGGGTTTAGAGTTTGGAGTTTAGGATTTGTCCTCCGTGTTGGTGTCTGTGATTTCCCGCGCCGTGCGGGTTCAACTCGTAACTCGTAACTCGCACCTCGTAACCCGAAACTCGTAACTCGCAACTCGCGTTCGTAGTTTGTGATTTGTGATTTGGTGCTTGAGATTTCCGCGAAGCGGCACAATCTACAATCGTCAATCTGCAATTCCCTCCGCCGTTTGGCTAAGAATCCGAATCTCCTCAATCTACAATCGGCAATCGTCAATCTACAATCCCGAGGGAGGGGCCCCGACAGGGGGTGTAGCTCTGAACGCGACTCTGAAATCAAATCGAAGAGAGACTCGAACCAATACTCTGACACAGACTCGAACCGAGACTCTAACCGATACTCCTTCCTAGAATCTATCACAGCCCTTTTTCTCCTCTCTCGCGACCAGCCCCGCCGCCCGCAACTCGTAACCGCTGTCCGCTTTGGTCTTCGTTCTTCCGTCTTCATTCCTCCGTCCCCCGCCTCCAACTACCCGCCCCCGCGCCAAACCGTTCGTCCCGCCGCTCGACCGTCGGGACTCGGTCTTGGGATTTGGAGTTTGGGATTTGAGATTTCCCGCGCCTCGCGGGCTTTGGAGCTTGCGGTCTTCCGCGCTGTGCGGGCGTCGGCCTTGCGGCTGCGCTACTGGTTCAGCGTCAGCCCAACGGACTTGACTATGTCTTTGTGAAGGTCTCCCCGGAAATGGGCAGAGAGTATCGCGCGCGCTACCTCGACTACCCAATCCGGGTTACGGCGAAACGCTTCCAGAACATCGTGGGGAAAACCACCCCTGACCTCGTATTGCAGTAGCTCGTCCTCGGTGAGTTGGTCTCGGTCCAAGAGGCGCTCGAATCCCTCGTTGCCGTGCAGTTCCCAAATGCCCTTGTCGTTCTTCAGCCGCCAGAAGGGGAACTTACTGTGATACAGAGACCTGTCCGGTCCGAACCTCTCAAGAAGTTTCTTCAGCGGCTCATTCACCGCCGCGAACGGCAATTCGCGTACGCCGACCTGAAGCTTGGCGAGGGCCAGCAACAACAGCAAGGGTTTGTGGGGAGCCTCGACGCCGTCTTTCTTCCAGACCTTGATTCTGCCGAACCTGTCGAGCAACATCGTCAGTGTTATCATCTCGTCCTCTTCGGTCGCTGCCTCGTCTTCGCGGGCGTCCTGCCTGCGGCGGGCCGGCCGTACTTCTGCTTCGACGGAATCACGCCCCTGACGCCGCCGCGTGGGTCGGCAACGTCGCCGTCGCGGCGGGGGATGAGGTGGATGTGACAGTGCATGACGGTCTGGCCCGCCGACGCGCCGACGTTCACGCCGACGTTGAACCCGGTAATGCGCTTGTCCATCTTGCGTGCACGGCTACGCAGAAGCCACAGCAGTTCGTAGGCGTCCCTTCTCTCCCGGACGGTCAGGTCGAAATAGTCGGCCACGTGCCGCCTGGGAACAACAAGCATGTGCCCCTCTGTAACCGGGAACCCGTCCGCCAGCGCGACCATGCTGCCCGACTCAGCGACGACTCTCGCCTCGCGCTGAGCCGAGCAGAAAGGACAGGAAGGTTCAGTCTTTGCCATGACGCTGCCTGATGGCCTTACTCTATCCGGTCGTGCTTTGCGAGGTTATGTTTGGCGCAGAGCAGTTGGATGTTCTCGGCCACGAGTGACGAGCCGCCCTTGGACCACGGGATGATGTGGTCGAAGTGAAGGTTCTGGTTGCTGCCGCACAGGCGGCACTTGCCCTTGTCGCGTTTCCAGACTTCCTGTTTGACGGCCGCCGGTATCATCCGCGAGCACCCATCATCGACGCGCACAGGGCCGGGTGTCCGAGTCTGGTCCTCGGCCAGTTCGAGCTTGAACTTGTACACCATCCTGCCACCGGATTTCTCGCGCCAGGAGTCAATCAGCTTGAACAGACCGTTGTAGACCCAGATACCAGTCCGAACCTTCTCGTACACCTTGACCAGTTCGGCAGGCGCCTTGCCTTTCTTGTACGCCTGTGCGGCAGAATGGAAGAGGCCGTTCTGCAGCAGCGTGCCCTTCGGCGTGGCGGATGGTTGGTTCACGTCCTTCGGGTTAGGGCCACCGCGTGTGCGTGGGATGTCGTGACCTTCATAGACCAAGATGCGGCCGTCATCATCGACATGGTCGTTGTACGGGGCGCCGCGGCGGACGCTCATCAGAATGATGGATGTACGGCCGTGCGACCCGAAATTCATGCCGCGCTGCAGCATCATCCCTTCGGCATCGCTCATCTTCGAGTGGCTGATGACATCGCCGGGCGCGAACGTGACGGGCATGTCAGACGCCTCGGAGCAGGACTGCCAGTTCGACCTTCAGCGCCCGCGCCAACTTCGCCATGTTCTGGAGCGAGATGTTGCACTCGCCCCGCTCGACCTGCCCGATGTACGACCGGTCGAGGTCGGCCTCGAACGACAGAGCTTCCTGCGATAGCTTGCGCTCGGTGCGTAACTCGCGCAGCCTGCGGCCGAACCGGACTCGTACGTCTTTCATGGTTAACATCATCGGTGAAGATGGCTATATGTCCACGGACTTTACATACCATAGCGCCTACGTTAGAATCAGCGGCGCCAGACAGCGAGCCGTGGTGCCTCTTCGGCGCGCCAGTCGCTCGGCTACGGAGAGAGGTCGCGGGGCCTACGAGGCATCGTGGGCAGCACCTTTCCGGCCGACCCCAATCCATAAAGGAGGAGACGTGGAAGACGAAACGTGCGTGAGCAGCCTGACCGATGAGTATCGTGCTCTCTTTGACGGTCTCGACTTCGGCGATACAGTGTCGCTGGAGCAGAGGCTGATTGGCGGCGCGGAGTGGACACCGCAGGCCGCAGCGCATCTACTGCAACTTGCACATAACTATGGATCATTCATGCTTCGCAGTGCTCTGGCGATTTCCTTGGCGCTCAAGATCGATGATGGCAACCTGGGATTCTGACCGCTTACCGTGCATTTGACATGACCGGCAACCCGCCTACAATCACCTGCAATGAAACTCGAACCCCGCCCGTCCTTGACTGATTGCGGAGACATCGGAAGTGTGCCGGTCAGCCTCAAGGGTTGTCACGGACGGACACTATCAGACCGGGAGGAGAAACATGGGACAAACGACAAATGACCTGCAAAGACGGAGATTGGCTGCAGGGTTAAGCCAGAGCGAGGTCGCCGCGAGGATAGGCGTCACGCAGGCTACTGTGTCAAACTGGGAGATTGGCAGAACGGTGCCTGCCCCCGAACAGCTCACATCGCTGCGCAAGTTCTTGGGGGATTTCCACATCGGGAGCAGCCGGCCGTACGCTGGAGAGACGCCGAGTGGAGGAACACAACCGTTCTCTGCGTGGCTGCGGGGAGAGCGGGCTCGAAGAGGGTTGTCTGTGGCGGAACTTGCCCATAAGACTGGCCTCTCTGGCCAAACTGTCCGAGGCATTGAGTCAGGTCGCTTCCCCAATCCACACGAGGCGACACGAAAGGCCCTCTCGGACGCTCTCGGCGAAGATGCCCCGCAAAGCCCCGTTGCTGAGGCGGAGGATGCACGAACTCCAGATGACGATCCGTCGCCGTTAGCCGTCTGGCTGAACAAGACACGCACGGAAAAAGGGCTGACGGTCGTGGAGTTGGCGAAGAGGGCCGGTATCACAACGCAAGCTATCTACAACATAGAGGCTGGCCGCATCGACAATCCGCGAAAGGGGACACGGCTTGCCTTGAGCAGGGCCCTGAATGAGGCAGTTCCAGACGACACGCTCCGAGAGACCGAGGCGGCCACGCGCGTCGTTGGGCTGGGAAGCCTCACGGATTTCGACCCGCATGACGAGAAAGACCTTCCTGACGAGCCGGGTGTTTACGTCTTCTATGACGTGAGTCAGCGGCCGGTATACGTCGGAAGGAGCGCCAAGATATCCGGGCGGGTTCGCGAACATGAGCAGAAGTTCTGGTTCAAACGGCCGATCGTGGACACGGCCTCCTACATCAAAATCCCTGGAGACGAACTGCGGAAGCAAGTGGAACAGATTCTGATTCGCTTTCTGAAGTCAAATGCCGTCCTGAACCGTAACCTCGTTGACCGCGACTAGAACAGAGAATCCGGGTGCCATGATCGGCGTGGGCGCGGCTAAGATGACCCATGCGAGCTCCGCTGGAACAGCTCCGCGTAGGGTTTTGGTAGAGCAATGCGGATTGGGCTGGGCGAGTTAAGAAAGAAGGCTAGCGTGGACGCAGGCAAACTTTCGATTCACAGCGTGTTTGACAAGACCGAGCGGCTGGAGGCCCCGCTTTTCCAGCGTCCTTACGTGTGGAACAAACAGGACAACTGGGAGCCGTTGTGGTGGGGCATCAGAACGGTAGCCGAGCGCCGACTGTCGGGGCAGACCCTCAGGCCCCACTTCCTTGGCGCAATAGTGCTGGATCAGCTCAAGACGGCCACGGGCAGGGTCCACGCCCGCCAAATCATCGACGGCCAACAGCGGCTCACCACACTTCAACTGGCCATGGTCGCGTTGCAGGACCTCTGCACCGAGCTCGGCATAGGTCGCTACGCTGCGTCGCTCCGGAAACTAACCAGCAACAGCGAGCCTTTGTGCACCGATCCGGATGAGGACTTCAAGGTCTGGCCGACAAACGCCGACCGCGATGATTTCCGTCTGGTGATGACGGTGGGTTCCGCAGAAGCGGTTAGAAGACTGCCCCACGCAGACCCGGAGGATACGTTTCTGATTCCAGACGCCTACCTGTACTTCTACGACGCATTTCGCGCTTGGCTGCTGATGGATGGACAGGAGAGAATCCCAGAGAGAATCCGCAGCCTGCATGACGCCATAAGGGAAGACCTGCACTTGGTCGTGATTGACCTGGACAGGCAGGATGACTCGCAAGAGATTTTCGAGACGCTGAATGCGCTGGGCACCCCGCTGCTGCCGGCGGACCTGGTAAAGAACTTCCTGTTTCACCGGGCGCAGGGGCAGGAAGTGGACATGTACAAGCTCTATCGTGACTACTGGCAGGTGTTCGACGACGAGCGAGAGTACTGGCGGAAGGAGATCCGCTCGGGGCGCCTCAAGCGTCCGCGACTGGACATGTTCCTTGGGCACTACCTCACCATGCTGAGGGGCGAAGAAACGCTCGTGTCACAGTTGTTCACAACCTATCGGGACATGGTTTCCGACAGCGGGAGCATAGACGTGCGGGAACAGATGGAGCACTTCCGCCGGTACGCCGATGTCTACAGGAGTTTCGACAGCTTCCCGTGGACAACACGGGAAGGGGAGTTCTTCTACAGGCTCGAACAGATGGACACAAGCACCGTTTACCCCGTGCTGCTGGAAGTCTTCCACATGTGGGGCGACAAACCCGACAAGCTCGGGAGCATTCTGGCTGACATTGAGTCCTACCTCGTCCGGCGCGCGGTGTGCGGGTTGACGACCAGGGGATACAACAAGGTCTTTGCCGAACTGGTGAAGTTCCAGCGTCAGCGGGACGATTTTTCTCCGGTGGCGCTCCGAGGCTTCCTGGTTGCGCAGACGAGCGACGCAGCGAGGTGGCCGGATGACGCCGAGTTCGAGAGTGCTTGGATGACCACCGATTTCTACCACGGCATCCACCGAGCCACCGCGCGCATGGTCTTTGAGTCATTGGAGTCAGCGCTGTATACCGGCAAGACGGAGTGGGTCGACATCGACCGACACCTTACAATCGAGCACATACTGCCCCGAGAATGGGAAAAGAACTGGCCTCTTCCGACGCCCGCGGACGACCCAATAGCCTGCCAGCAAGCCAGGCAGAAACGTGAGTCATTACTGCACAGGGCGGGAAACCTTACGCTTGTGACAAAGAAGCTTAACCCCGCCCTGTCAAACGGACCGTGGACCAAGAAGCGCCGCGAGATACTGAAACACAGCGCACTCAACCTCAACCGGGTCCTCGACGAGTACGAAGACTGGAACGAAACTGCTATTGAGGGCCGCACGGTGGATCTGTACAAACTAGCCCTGAGGATATGGGGGTACCCCGGGCGGCCCACGCCAGCAGACGTCGTCTCAGTGCCCGTGCTCGCCGACGCTCAGCTTCCGGCCCCAGAACCAGAGGAAACTCCTTCGCCTGCGTCAGGTGACGCCAAGCGGCGCCATGCTGAATTCTGGCAAGCCGTGACCGATCAGTTCAACGCCATCGGCCTTGTTGTGGGCGAGACTATATTCAGAGTGAACCAGCGCCGTCCATGGTACTACCTACAGATCCGGGCGGGGAGTCGCTACCTTCACTACGAATGGCAGGTGCGCAAGCGGCCGCGGCAGGTGGACGTCGCGCTGCACTTCGAGCACAGCGACCTGAAGCAGAACCTCCGCTTGCTTGATGCCATCAAGGACGAGTCCGCTGCAATAGGTAAAGGAGTGCCTTGGGCGTTTGCGGCGGAACCATGGGGTACGCACTGGGCTTCCGCACGCTACGCGGTGCCATACTCGAATGACTCGCCCAGCCCCGAGGAAGTTCCGGTCGTCGTGGAGGCCATGAAGGCTCTGATTGAGAGAACGTGGCCGGCAATCAGGACACTGCTGCGCTAGATGAAGAGGATTCGAGACACCCTCCGATGGCGTACGTTTCATGCGAGAATCCGGGGTCTGTAATCGGATTGGGCGCAGCGCGGATGCTCTTGCGCGAACTCGGTAGGTTTCGAGAGGACTCGCACGAGCAGCGGTGAACACAAGCCGCCCCGCCGCTTGACTTCGCGGCTGCTGCGGATTACCCTTCGTCATGGCAAATCCTGAACACCTTGCCATTGTGCAGCAGGGCGGGCGTGCACTGTGGCAGTGGCGCAAGCTCAATCGCGGGGTTTTCATGGACCTGTCTGACGCTGACTTGCGCGAGACGCCGGTTGGCGAATCAGTTCTGCCAGCCACATGGCTTGATGGTGCGGACCTCACCGGTGCGAACCTATCCGGGATGTACATCACGAGCTTGGTCGCGAGAAACGCGTCTCTGAGGGGTGCCAATCTCCAAGCCGCAGTTCTGTGGTTCTCGGATATGAGTGGCGCGGACCTGACCGATGCGAATCTGCAGCAGTGCTACATGCACGCCGTTGATCTCAGGTCTGCCAAGTTGATACATTCTGACTTGATGACGGCAGCGCTGAATGACGCCAACGTGGCTGGTGCCGACTTCACAGGCTCTCTCTGGGGCTCAACGATGACAGGTCGCGTAGACCTGTCCAACGCGCTCGGGTTGGGCGAAGTCGAGCATAGAGGTAGTTCCTATATAAGCACTGAGACGATGGTGTGGGGCGGGGGGATTCCGCCGCTGGCATTCTTTCGTCGAAGTGGCGTGCCACAAGCGTTCCTTGATCAACTCCCTTCGCTTCGGCAGAGGCAGGCGTATCAATCCTGCATGATATCGTACACGGAGACTGACAACGAATTCAGCCAGAAGCTGTACGATGACCTCAGAGCGGCTGGTATCGACTGCTGGCGTTGGCGAGAGCGAGCCACGTGGGGCGAGCCCGTCAGAGACGAGACAGCGAAGGCTGTTGAGAAGTATGACAGGCTTGTTGTCGTGCTGAGCAAGGATGCGCTGAAGTCTGCACCAGTGTTGGAAGAGATCGAACGAGCTCTGAAGAAGGAAGAGCGACAGTTACGGGAAGGTCTGACTCGCAGCGTGCTTTTTCCCGTACGTATTGACGACGCCGTGTTCGAGTGGGCCGACCCGCGAAGGCTAAGCCTGACCGAGAAGGTGATGGGCGACTTCAGCTTATGGCACGACCGTCTGAAATTCGACGAGTCGTTCGCGAGACTGCTGGCTGGACTGCGGAAAAACGTGGTAGTCCTGGGGACGTGATACAAGGCGTTGGAAAGTCGTCGGGACACTTCGCGGTTTCGGGCGTACGGGCCCGCGCGAAGCGCGAGTTAGTTAACGGACAGTCGGAGCTGTAATCCGGAGTTCGAGGACCTTGAGGAGTTCCGTCACGGTTCGGGGTTCTAGTTTCGCGTTCTCACATACTGCGGAGAATTCCTTCACGCCCATAACCGTCAGGCACATGCGCAACCCGGTCAGGCACTTTCGTGGTCCGTCTGCGATTCCCAGCGTCAGAAATACCTTGAGCGCCTGAGTTAGATAGCCGGCGGCTGACTCGTAGTCGCCTTTGCGGACCAGCACGTCGCCAAGTCCCATGCGGTCACGAGCTTCTCCGCCAGGGTCGCCCATCTCACGATGTACCTTGAGCAGTTCGTCGTACTGGGCTCTGGCCAGGGCGAGATGGCCTGTCCGCGCGTGGACATTGGCCATTCTGCCGAGGACGGCAACTTCGCCTTGCCGGTCACAGGATTCCCTGGCCAGCAGCAGGGCTTTCTGGAGGTACTCAAGCGCAAGTTCGGGTTCGCCCTGGTCCAGATGCACGCCAGCTATTTCGCTGAGCGTGCCGGCTTGCTCCATCTTGGCTCCGATTCCTGCGAACACGTCCAGCGCTTCCCTCAGGCAGTTCAGCGCCCCCTCGTGGTCGCCCTCTGCCTGACGTATCATCCCAATGTTGGTTCTAGCGGTCGCTTCGCCTTGGCGGTTGCCCAGTTCCTTGTAGATCTCGATGGCCCGCTCGTAGAAAGCCAGGGCCTTTGCGTGGACGCCTCTTTGCTGCCATACCCACCCGATGTTGCCCAGCGCGTGGGCCTTCCCTCTCTTGTCGCCACACTGGTCTGCCAGTCGCCCGGACTCGGCGTAACTCGCCAGCGCGTCATCGAACCGACACTGGAACTGTCGGCAGATACCAATCTGTCGGTGTATCGCGGCGAGCCGCGCGCCGCTCGCAAGTTTCAAAGCCCGCGTGTAGATTTGCACGCACTTCTCGAACTTCGCGGTGCGCATCGCTGCTGGCCCCTGAATGCACATGCGTTCGAGTCGCTGCGCACGGAGCTTGGGACTTCTGTGCCGTACAACGAAGAATGTGACGACCAGCGCGGCCACTGCGCAGGCAGCACCGATAGCGGCGAGTACCATACAGCCGCAGTCTATCTAACCGCGCCACTAGGTCAAGCGGAGTTCAGAACTCGCGGCCTCTCGCCGGATTGGGCGCGGGCCGGGGCAAGCTTCTGCGCCAGCCCGAGAAGTTCCAGCCCGAACCCGGGTTCCTGTCCTGGCACCGCGAAGCCGTCTTCCGCGGATAGACGCCGTCCATTAGGGTGGGAATTAGGGACAGTCCCCTATTAGCTACCGAGTGGCGAGGGCGCTCCCGACATCCAGCCGTGCGCCCACCTCACGCGGTGGCGGAAATGAGGGGAAATGAGGGACAGTCAACTATTAGAATCCGGGTGGCGAGAGCGCAGCGCGCAAGCGCGAGTTTCCAGTTTCCAGTTCCCAGCTACAGAGGGCGAACTGGTTGATTCCATCCCGGTTCCAGGGCGCATCCATGTTTGACAGGCCGGAGAATAAAGGTATAGTTTATATACCACAATGGAATTCGAGTTCGACCCGCGCAAGAGCCTGACCAACCGGGTCAAGCACGGCATAGACTTCCACGACGCTCAGCAAATGTGGGACGACCCGGGTCTGATGGAAATCCCGGCCCGGACCGAGGATGAGCCGCGGTGGTTGCTGGTGGGTCGGATTGGCGAGCAGTGTTGGTCAGCGGTCGTGACCGAGCGGGCCGGCCGGGTGCGAATCATCTCGGTCCGGCGCGCCCGCAAAGAGGAGATTGCGATTTATGAAGGCTAGGCAGTTTGACCGGAAGTTCGACAAAGGCGAAGACGTCACCGCGCACCTGGACGTATCGCGCGCGCGACGCACCGGGCAGGAACCCAGGCGTGTTAACGTTGACTTTCCGGAATGGATGATTGGCTCGCTGGACAAGGAGGCGAGGCGCCTCGGAGTCACGCGCCAGTCAATCATCAAGATCTGGATTGCCGAGCGCCTGTCACGGAGTCCGGCCTGACGTCGGCATCGGACTTCGGCGCGTGACACGTCTCAGCAGAAGTCGGGACACCTCCTCGTTAGCTGCGTACCAGGCGCGCGGCGAGCTTACAGCCGACAGCTAACAGCTTACGGCCAGCAGCCGACCGATTTCAGGTTCTAGATTGTAGATTGCACGCGCCCAGCGGGCGCGAGTTCCCAGTTCCCAGCGGCGGACGGCGGAGAGTGAATCGAATCTGCGTCATCTGCGGTTGTCCTGTCCGAACCCTTGGTGTCTTGGTGTCTTTGTGGTAAGACTCCGGCCCGGGCTTGGCGTACTTGGCGAGCTTGGCGGTTATCCCATTTCCGATTGACGA
>CAIVTL010000047.1 GCA_903908785.1 Caldifarciminota bacterium
CCCGTACGGGATATGCTCCATCTCGACCCAGGTATCGCGCAACGCATCGAACGAATGGAAGTCGCGCCCGTTGCCCTCAGCCAGGTAGATCATGCCGTTGGCGGCCATGCGGGTCATCCAGCCGCCCCGCCCCACCGAGCCGAGGGTGTGCGCCGCCTCGTGCCAGCCGTCCAGCCAGGAAACGACGCCGCCGGTTCTGCGGAGCGTATCGTTGCGCGGGTTTTCGTCGCCGGTCATGTCGACCCACGCGGTGGCATCGTAGAGCGGGCCGCCTCCCGATGTCCACTCCCGAAAGGTGATGTTCTGCGCGTCCCCGGACGCGAGCGAGAGAACCTCCGCCGAGTCGCGGTATACCATGTTTCCCGACGAATCAAACCGGAGATGGACGCGGAACGCGGACGCGCCCGAGAGCCCCTGATTGATAACCGTTACCTCGGGCACGTACGCCTCGTGCGGCAGCACCAGGTCAGGCGGCGAGACTATCGCGAACGGCGCGACGTCGTACTGGCAGTGGTGGCCGTGTTGATACCAGACGTCACGGTTCCCGCTCCGGGAGTCGTACGAGACGATGTGCAGTCCGGAAGCAAGGTCATGCGTGACGCACGGAGCCGACGCGTCAAATGACACCGAAGTCAACGGCTCGGGCCTGGTCCACGCGCCGGAAACGAAGCGGGTCGCGTGATAGTTGCGTTCGTGGCTCCCCGATGAACTGTCGTTGCCTTCCCAGACAATGTCACACCGTCCGTCCGGGCCGCAACTGATGCTCGGGTAATACTGGTCGTACTCCGGCTCACGACTCACCCGCACCAGCGGCGACCAGCCCGAGAGGGTGCGGCATTGATAGAGAATCTCGTACTCATCGCTCGTCTCTGTCATTCCGTGCCACGCTGCGTGCACCACGGTTCCGGCAGTGTCGACCGCGACCGCCACGCGGTATGCCGTCGCCGACGAGAACCGTTCGGCCGGCTGCCACGCGCCACCGATACGCTGCCGCAGATAGGGCCCCGAATAGGTCCAGACCACGTGCACGTCGTTCCGGCCGTCGACCGCTACGCTTGGACTGTACCCGCCACCCAGGTCGGTCGCCGCGCTCCAGCCGGCACCGGGTACGAACTCCTGGTGTAACACACGGCTGCCTCCGCCGAGCTGCAGGACTGCGACCCAGACCAGATGAACGTTGTCACCGCCGGGCCGTGCGGCAAGAGACGGGTAGCTCGCCGACAGGCCGCTATCGGCAAAGTAGACGAGCGTATCCGGTTGCCATGTCTGCGTGGCAGCATCGAACCGCTTGTACCAGATGCCTGATTCCGAACCGCCGTCCGACACGTACCACGCCACGTGCACGTTGCCGGATGCGTCACAGGCAACCGTAGGCCGCAAGCAACTGGCTGAGCGGTCGGACAGCAGAGTCTCGGGCTGCCACAGACCTGTGGCATGGTCGAACCGGCGATAGCCAATCTTGTAGTGTAAGGTGCGGTAGTCGTACCAGACCACGTGGACGTTTCCGGCGGTATCAGTGGCCACCGTGTGCTGCGAGCCGTAGGACAGATATTGATTGGAGCCGTCGGACGTGACCGCATAGGCCGAATCCCAGACCGCGTCGCCGGACGAAGGTGGTGGCTCGGACAGCGTCAGCGCGCTCCCAAAGGTCACCGGAACGGCAAGAACCACGATAGCCAAGCGCAGACAGAATGACACAATCGTCTCCTTTTCGCAGCACCCGGCCTGCGGCAGCCGGCAGTTAACGG
>CAIVTL010000048.1 GCA_903908785.1 Caldifarciminota bacterium
GGAGGCAATTCAGGAGATGATTCAGCGGGCGATGATGCGGGCTCTTTACTGCGTGGCGCGGAGAACGATGGCCAAGGTTGCGCCGACCATCGCGGCCTGCGCAATGATGAGTACGGCGATGAGTATGGCCATGACCATGGTAGCGAGGAAAGTTCAGGCCGTGGTGTGCGCCGTAGTCTTGGCCGCGGTCTCCAGCGTAACCCGGACGAAAGCCTCGAGCAGCACGGAGAGCACCATCTACTCCAGGGGATGGTAGAATTGGCTCACCCCAGCTAACGCTTTACACCACGGGTGGTTAGGCAGGGAGACCGGGCAGACGGCATGTATACGCCATGGTATCCAGGCCGGAGGCCGGTTCGTGGTCGGCTCTTGCGGTTGCGTGTCCGCTATTGGTTCTGAGTTCGTGACCCGGCTGCGCGGCCTGCACGCGGGCGCGGCGCTGGGCGGTTACCGGATTCTTGACAAGACACCGCGCCGGCCGATAATCTGGCGTATCGGAGGAACCATGAAGTACGCATCCGTTCTGTTAGCCATAACCTGTCTGCTGTCAGCCGTCAAGGCACAGTGGTTGGAGACCACAATCCAGTTGCCGGATTCTTCGGCCCCTTGGGCGCTCTGCTACAACTCACAGAACAACAAGGTTTACTGCGCCAACCGCGATGGCGGCAACAACGTCACTGTTGTGGATGGCGCAACGAACCAGGTCGCCGCAACCGTCACGACCGGAGACGGGCCTTGGGCACTCTACTACACCCCACAGAACAACAAGGTCTATGTGGCTAACGCCTACGGCAGCACCGTGACCGTATTGGACGGCACGTCAGACTCGATACTCGCATTAGTCTCAACCGGCAACCTCCCATCCGCGTTCTGCCACAATACGCAGAACCACAAGGTGTATTCGGCGAACTGGAACAGCGGCAGCGTGACCGTCATAGATGACGCGACCAACCAGGTGCTCACCACCATCGTTGTCGGACAGGGACCCCGTGCTCTCTGCTATGACCCACAGAACGACAAGGTCTATTGTGCGAGCTGCTACAGTGGCACCGTGACGGTGATAGGCGGGGCGACAGACTCGGTCCTCGCCACGATAACTACTGGTGACTACACTGGTGCCCTCTTCAATAACCCCGTGGACAGCAGTATCTACGTAGCCAACGAGAACGACGCCGACATTGTCCTCATAGACGGTGCTGGCGATACCGTCCGTGCCACGATTCCTGTTGGGAACGAGCCGCAGGCTCTTTGCTACGATTCCGTGCGCAACAAGGCCTATTCTGCGAACACCGCTGGTGGCAGCGTGAGCGTGATAGATTGCGCGACGGACTCGGTCGTTGCCACGGTTGCTGTTGGGTCCGGACCTTTGGCTCTACTTCGTAACTCCGAGAATGACAAGGTGTATTGCGCCAACTGCGGGAGTGCCAGCGTGACTGTGATAGACGCGGTCACGAACGCCGTGCTGCGCACGATTAGCGTTGGCACGAGCCCGATTGCCTTCTGTCGCAACCCTCAGCAGAACCGAGTGTATGTGGCGAACAATGGCAGTTCTAGTATCTCGGTCCTGCGCGATTCGGGAGGTGGAATCGAAGAGAGCCCCAAGCCGCAAGCCTCAAGCCCCAAGCCTGCGGCCACAGTTGTGCGCGGACTGCCGGTCGGCGCGGTCGTGTTCGACGCGATGGGGCGGAGGGTCGTGAGGGCGAAGCCCGGAGTCTATTTCGTCAGGGGCGAGGGGCGTGGGGCGGGGGACGTGGGCCGGACGCGGAAGGTCGTCGTCCAGAGATAGCGGGCGCAAGCGCCACACTCCAAACTCCAAATCCTAAACCCCAAGTCCGAGACCGGAATCTGCGTAATCTGCGTAATCTGTGGATGTCCTCTCCGGGTAGCGGTCTCCCGTCTGCATCGTCTGCGGATGTAGTTCGGTTCTTGCGCGCACGATAGCGGCGGGTATGATTAGGCGATGAACGAAGTATGTTTTGTCTGCGGGCGAAAGGCGAACCGGCGGTGCCCGGTCGGTTCGGCCCTCGAACCCGACCCGGGAGTTGTGGATGAGTCGATTCAGGTTCTGCGTCCCATCTGTTCCGGATGCTGCGGCAAGGGCCGGCGTCGGACGATTGACTGTCCGGACGAGTGTCCGCACTTCCGGGCCGGGGCCCGGGCCGCGCTGATAAAGCTGGTCGACTTGAGTCGGTACCCGGATTTCGAGTGGCGGCACAGCGAGGTGCTCCACAACCTGCGGCTGGGTGTGACCGTGATTCGCCGGAAGCGACTGACAGAGCTGAAGGACGCCGAGGCGCGGCAGGCGTTCGCGAACGCGGCCGACACGATGCGGACCCGGGCGAGCGGGCTGATATACAACTTCCGTTCTCCGGACCCGCGCGTGCAGGTGCTGAGCGACGAATTGATTACGGTGGCGAGGCTGCATGAGCGGGGTGAGAAGGGCATGGCAAAGACCGACGCCGCGACCCTGATGCAGTGTCTTAAGTACCTGGAGCGGCAGGCCGCCGCGGCCGAAAAGGTGGAGCGCGGAGCATCGTACTTTCTGGACCTGGCGGTTCAGAGTGTAACCAGCGCGTTCGTCACGCGGGAGCCGGAAGGTCTGGTGGGCAGGCTCACAGAGGACGAGGAAGGCGACGCTATCCTGGACTTGGGACGCCTGGATTCAACCGAGATAGGTGAGGAGCGAACCCAGTCACGCATTCCGGCGTCTGAATAGAATAGAAGTGGGCGGGATGGGGGCTTTGACGCGGGGTTTTGGGAGTATGACAATAATGGAGGATACGTGAACCATCGGGTCTCTTTGAAGCTGGTCGGCGCAATTCTGGCGCCGGCGGTGCTGGTTGCTTTCGTTATCGGGCTGATTCTGGCCGGCGCACTGAGTTTGCGGCCGGCGTCCGCGCAGGTGAGCTCCAAGCTCGCCCAGACCGGGCAGGGCATGGTTGACGCCGACCACAGCCCATTCGTGCAGGTTGCGGATGCGGTGTTGCCGGCGGTCGTGAACATTTCCGCCGAGAAGACCGTGAAGGTGTCGCAGCGGCAGCAGTCGCCGCTGCAGGGGAGTCCGTTTGAGGAGTTCTTCCGGGATTTCACCCGCGGGCTGCCGGACATGCCGCAGGAGCTGCAGCAGAATGCGCTGGGTTCGGGCGTGGTCATCAGTCCGGACGGGTACATTGTCACGAACAATCATGTGGTGGCCGGGTTCGACAAGATTGCCGTCCGACTGTCGGATGAGACCGAGTTCAAGGGCAACGACGTGAAGGTCGTGGGCCGGGACCCGAAGAGCGACCTCGCGGTGCTCAAGGTCTCAAGCAAGAAGCCGCTGGTCGCGGTCGCGCTGGCCAACCCGGCCGACATCAAGGTCGGGGACTGGGCGATTGCCGTGGGCAATCCGTTCGGGTTGAGCGGCACGGTCACGGTCGGTGTGGTGTCGGCCAAGGGCCGGTCCGGGCTGCCGCTGCCCGAGGGGCCGAGCTACCAGGATTTCATCCAGACCGACGCGTCCATCAACCCGGGCAATTCGGGCGGGGCACTGGTGAATATCAAGGGCGAGCTGATGGGCATCAACAGCGCAATTCGGACTCCGTCCGGCGGCAGTGTGGGCATCGGTTTTGCGGTGCCGGTTGACATCGTGAAAACGGTCACCGACCAGCTCATCAAGACCGGCAAGGTCGTGCGCGGGTACATGGGCATCAAGCCCCAGCCGGTCACCGACGCCATCCGGAAGGCGATGGGCCTTGAGGACAGTAAGGGCGTGCTCGTGGCTGACGTAGTTGATGGGCAGCCGGCGGATAAGGCCGGCATCAGGTCCGGGGACGTGATTGTCGCGATCAACGGCGAGAAGACCGAGGGTGTGGAGCAGTTCCGCAAGCAGGTTGCGGACTTTGTGCCGGGCGCGAGTGTCTCGGTGGGAATCGTGCGCGACGGCGAGCGGATGACTATGCGCGTGACGCTGGTGCCGTTCCCCGAGGACGAGCAGCAGGCCGCAGCGCCCGACGAGGAGAAGCCCGTAGCGTGGCTTGGTCTCACGGCGCGCAGTCTGACCGGCGACGAGCGGGCCCAGGCGAAGGTCTCAGGTGGCGTCCTCATTGAGGACGTCGATGCCGGCAGCGCCGCGGCTGAAGCCGGAGTCGAGCGCGGAGACGTGGTGCTTGAGGTCGGCAAGGTCAGGATTGGCGGAATCGGCGACTACAATCGCGCGATGCGTCAGTTCAAGGGTAGCAGCAAGGCCGTCCTGTTTCGCATCAATCGCGGCGGCAACGTGCTCTACATCGCGGTCGAGCCGGGCGAGTAGGCTCAAGGACGAAGTACTAAGGGCAAAGGACAAAGCAAGGCCAAAGTCCAAAGTCGGATTTTGGCCTTTCCCTTTTCTCCCCTACTTTGTCATAGCCACTTTGTTCTCTTCCGCGTTTCTCCCCTAACGCACCTGTTGACCGGGGCGGCCTTTTGTGTAAGAATAGTGGCGTGCGAAAGGAGCAGTTAGCGAACATTCTGTCCTGAATGTTGCTTGAAGCAGACGGCGCACCGACAGCGGCGGTTCCCGTGTCGCCTCGGCGCCTGACTACCACAATTCGAACCAAGGCTAAGCGCTCCGACCGGAGCATTATTTTCGGTTGCGCGGACAACGATGATACAACCTCTGATACTTGACGGCAAGGCCGCGGCCAAGGTCATCCGGGCCGAACTGGCCCGGCGCGTGGCAGAGCTTGAAGTTCGCGGCGTGAAGCCCGGCCTTCGCATTCTGCTGGTTGGCAGCGATCCGGCGTCGCAGGTGTACGTGTCGAGCAAGGAGAAGGCGTCGGCCGGTATCGGTGTCAGCGCGTGCGTGGAGCGGTTGCCGGAGAGCGCGAGCTTTGCCGACGTCGCCGGGGTCATTGAGTCATGGAACCGAGACCCGGCGGTCCATGGTTTCATCGTTCAGCTGCCGCTGCCGCGCGGGATTGATGCTTACGCCGTGCTGAAGCTGGTCAGTCCGGCCCGGGACGTGGATGGCCTGAGCCCGGCGAGCCTCGGTGCGCTGGCATCGGGCCGGCCCGGGTTCATGCCGGCGACCCCGTTGGGAATCATCGAACTGCTGTGGCGCAACGGAATCACGGTTTCCGGCAAGCGGGTCGTGGTTGTCGGCCGGGGCGAACTCGTGGGCAGGCCGCTGGCGAGCATGCTGCTGCTGCACGGAGAGCGGGGAGACGCGACAGTGACGGTCTGCCATTCTCGTACACCGGACCTCGGCGCGGTCTGCCGTACCGCCGAGATTCTGGTCGTGGCCGTGGGCCGGGCCCGGCTAGTGACCGGAGCGATGGTCAGCGAAGGTGTTGTGGTGGTTGACGCGGGCACGAACAGCATCGACGGCCGGCTGGTCGGCGACGTCGACTTTGCGACCGTCGCACCCCGGGCGGCGGCAATCACGCCGGTGCCCGGCGGGGTCGGGCCGATGACCGTGGCGATGCTGCTGGCCAATACCGTCAAGGCGGCGGAGCAGGCAGCGGGGAAACGGGAGTTGTGAGCGACCTGATGCTGGTTATTGAAGCGGACCGGCGGTTGATTGACGCCGAGTTGCGCCAGGCTCTCCGGTTCGGCCGGGACGTGCCGGCACGGCTGGCACTGGCGATGCGCTACGCGGTCCTGGGACCGGGCAAGCGGGTCCGGCCGATGCTTGCGCTGGAGGCGTTTCGCGCGGCCGGCGGCCGGGACCTCGCGGCCGTGCTGCCCTTCTGTGCCGGCATCGAGTTGATACACACGTTCTCACTTATACACGATGACCTGCCGAGCATGGACAATGACGACCTCCGGCGGGGCCGGCCCAGCCTGCACCGGAAGTTCGACGAGGGAACAGCGATACTGGCGGCTGACGGGTTGTTTGCCTATGCGTTTGAGCTGTTCGCGCTGGCGCCGGGTCCGGCTGAGCGGAGGCTTGCGGCCATCCGCGTGATAGGTCGGGCGGTGGGGCCTTCGGGCATGACCGGCGGGCAGATGCTGGACATCAGTCTAGAGTCTAGAGGCGAGAGGCGAGAGGCGAGAGGCGAGAGTGCAAGGTCCAGAGTCTTGGAGACTCAGCGGAAGAAGACCGCTGAGTTCATTGCCGCCGCGGTCGTCGCCGGCGCGATTCTGGGCGGCGCGGCAACGGCGGCGCAGCGGAAGCTCCGGCGGGCAGGACTCGCCCTCGGCATGTTGTTCCAGATGACCGATGACCTGCTGGATTCAGGGCAGGCCAGCGAGGCCGGGCGGACCACGATGGTTTCAACCTGCGGGCGGGCCCGGACCGAGGGTCGGGCTGAGTCCGAAGCCAAGAAGGCCGAACGACTGTTCAATGGAATGGGCGTGGAGTACCGACCGCTGGCCGCGCTCCCTGAGCTGATTCTGCGGCGGAAGTCATAGCCATGGCTCTGCTGGACGGCGTTCGTTCGCCCGCCGACATCCGGCGCATGTCGCTGATTCAGCTCATGGAACTGGCCGCGGAAATAAGGGAATTGATAATCCAGACCACGGCGAGGAACGGCGGACATACTGCGCCGAGTCTCGGCGTCGTCGAGTTGACGCTCGCCCTGCACTACGCGTTCGATACGCCGCGCGACCAGATTGTCTGGGATGTCGGGCATCAATGCTACGCGCACAAGATAATCACCGGCCGCCGGGACCGGTTCGGCACGCTGCGGCAGAAGGATGGTATTTCCGGATTTCCCAAGAAGTCTGAGAGTGAATATGACACGTTCGACACCGGCCATTCCGGGGATTCGATTGCGGTCGCGCTCGGTACCGCGGTCGGCGACCGGCTGAAGGGGTCGAGCCGCCGTTCGGTCGCGGTCATCGGCGACGGGTCAGTCGCGGCGGGCATGGCGTTCGAGGCGCTGAACCAGGCCGGCTGCCTGAAACAGGACCTGGTGGTGGTTCTGAACGACAACGAGATGTCCATCGCCCGCAGCACCGGCGCGATGGCCGGCTACCTGAACCGGATGATAACCGGCAAGATGTACAACCGGCTGCGTGGCGACGTGTGGAACCTGCTGGGGCACCTGCCGGAGGACTTGGGCGGCAAGTCGCGTGTCGCCGCGCGCAAGCTCGAAGAAGGACTGAAGAATCTGGTCGTGCCGAGCATCCTGTTCGAGGAGTTGGGATTCCGGTACATCGGGCCGGTAGATGGTCACAACATGGCCGAGATGATTGACACGTTCAAGCGGGTACGGCAACTCCACGGGCCGGTCATGGTGCACGTGGTGACGCGCAAGGGCAAGGGATATGCGCCGGCGCAGAAGCGCCCGGAGATGTTTCACGGCACCGGGCCGTTCAATGCCGATACCGGCGTGCCGCTGGGTTCTGCCGGGCTTACGTTCACGGGCGCGTTCGGTGAGAAGATGGTCGAGCTGGCCGGCAGAGACGACCGCGTGGTCGCCGTAACGGCCGGGATGTGCCTTGGAACCGGGCTCTCGGACTTTCGCGAGAAGTTCCCGAACCGGCTGTTCGACGTGGGAATATGCGAGCAGCACGCGGTGGCTTTTGGCGCGGGGTTGGCCCTGGGCGGCGCGCGGCCGGTCGTCGCCGTCTACTCAACATTTCTCACCCGTGGGCTGGACCAGGTAGTCCAGGATGTGTGTCTGCAGAAGCAGCCGGTCGTGCTGGCGGTTGACCGCGGCGGCCTGGTGGGTGAGGACGGGCCGACCCATCACGGCGTGTTCGACCTGTCGTACCTGGGCATGGTGCCGGGCCTGGTGGTGATGGCACCGATGGATGAGGCCGAACTGGCGGCAATGCTCGAATTCGCCATCGGCTACGAGGCCGGGCCGACAGCGATGCGATACCCGCGCGGCGGTTCGGGTTCGCAGCCGCGGCCGAGCCTGGCGCCGGTCAGGCTGGGCAAGGCAGAGGTGCTGCGCGAAGGCGACCGGGGATGCGTCCTGGCCGTCGGGTACATGGCGAGCGTTGCGGGCCGCGCCGCCGATATTCTGAAAGACCAGGGCCTGGGCGTGACGCTTGTGAATGCCAGGTTCGTCAAGCCGCTGGACCGAGACCTGATTCTGTCGCTCGCGGACCGACATCGTGTCATCGTCACGTTCGAGGAGGGCGTGCTTTCGGGCGGATTCGGCGCGGCCGTCAGCCGGCTGGTTGAGCGGTCGGGCAAGGCTACCCGCGTGGCCGCGTTCGGACTGGATGACCGTTTCTACGAGCAGGGGCCGAGGAACTGGCTCCTTGACCAGGCCGGGCTCTCGCCCGAGAAGCTGGCCGACCGTATCAAGGCTGAAGTTCAAAGGACGAAGGACTAAGGACAAAGCAAGGATGAAGGACAAAGGACAAAGGTCGAAGCCCGGACTTCGTCATTTCCCCTTTGCTTTTGTTTTGTTCTTTGTTCTTGTCACATTGTCCTTGCCGTCCTCGGCCCAGGCCTACTCGCTCTACGACCCGCCGCAAATCGTGCCCCGCGTGGACTACTCGCTGGGGCTCGTTTTCCTGGAGCGCTGGCGCGGAGACTATTTCATCGGGGTCGAACAGGTGCTGCCGATCGGCGAATACCTTGACTACCAGCTTGCCCAGTCGGTCCGGGATGCCTGGCAGGAGCAGGCGAAGCGCGACCAGGAACGCCAGGAACTGGCGGCTGACGCTTCCGGCCTGATTCCGGACATCCAGTTGCCCAAGTTGCCGATTTTCGGGGAGGGCAGCAAGATTGACATATCGGGCAAGGACCGGATTACGCTGGGCGGACGCCAGACCTTTGTGCGCAACGTGATTCAGACGCCGGGAAGCGGCGGTCTATTTCCGGAGTTGAAGATGGAGCAGCAACTCTCGGTGATTCTGAACGGCACCATCGGTGAGCGGACCAAGGTGAGCATTGACCACGACTCCGAGCGAGAGGAAGCCCAAAACAAGGTAATGCTCTCGTACACCGGTACTGAGGACGACGTCATCCAGTCGGTCGAACTCGGTGACACGCGGCTGACAATTCCGAGCACGGGCTACACCGGCGACCTGCCGACCCACCAGGGCCTGTTCGGCGCGTCGGCCAAAGGCAAGGTCGGCGGGGTGGACGTGTACGCCGTTGCCTCACGCGAACAGTCGCAGAGCCAGACCGCGAGTTTCACCGGCAAGCGCCGCGTGAGCGTGGACACTATCTACGAATTCCAGTATTTCACCAAGCGGTTCTACCACATTGACGTGACCGGTGAACTCCGCAACCTGCGCGTGTACGTGGACGACCGCAACCCGGGCAATAACCAGTCGTCCTACACGGCCATTGCCACCGTGTACCCGGATTACCCGGACTCGACGCCGGCCGACTGGCAATATGACCGGGCGCCCGGCGATTTTGACCTCAAGTCGCTGGGTCGGGACTACCTCCTGCATACGGGTAACATCATCGAGTTTACGAGCCAGCTCAACCCGCACGACGTCGTCGGGCTGGTCATCTTCACCGACAGCGACACAATCGGCGGGAAGTTGTGGCAGGACTCGCTGGTGCTCAAGATGCTGAAGCCGGAGATGCCCGACTCTTCGTCTCTGACCTGGGACTACGAACAGCGCAACGTGTACCAGTTGCCGCAAGAGGACATCGCGCTCACCTCTTTCCGACTGCAGTATAACTCCGCGCAGTTGACCCCGATCGAGACCGACACGGCGGGCGCGAACGTAGGCCGGAAGTTCGTCGAACTGCTCGGGCTGGACCCGAACGCCGACGGCCGGCTGGAGTATCCCGAGTTCGACGGCAAGACCGGGCTTATCCGGTTTCCGGGCAGCCATCCCTTCGATTCCAGCGCCCTGTCCACCCGGGATAGAGTCATCTACCGGGTTGACCCGTCGGCACTCGACCCGGGCCAGGGCCGCAACTACCGCATGGTCGTCGAGTATTCCAGTTCGACCGAGTCGTACTACCTTGGGCAGCCGGACATCTCTGCTAACTCCGAAAAGGTGGTGGTCGGCGGCGAGACGTGGATAAAGGACACGGACTACAGAATCGACTACAAGACCGGGGTGCTGTCGTTCATCAGGGCGCTGCCGCCGGACGCCGACATCCAGGTAACTTTCGAATACCGGCCGCTCTTTTCGCTCGCCCAGAAATCGCTGGTCGGGGCCCGGGCCGAATGGGCCGCGTCCCAGCAGGGCAAGCTGGGCGCCAGCATTTTCTTCCGGGACGAGGGAATCCAGGATGAGAAACCGGCGCTCGGCTCCGAACCGTTCCGCCGGACGATAGCCGAGACCGACGCTTCCTACACGGTCAGCTCGGATGCCGTCAGCGCGTTCCTGGACCGGCTGCCGTTGCTCCGCGCCCAGGCGGCGTCGTCGTTTTCCGCCGCGGCCGAGGGCGCGGTTTCGCTGCCGGATCCGAACACGCGGGGCGTTGCCTACCTTGATGATTTCGAGGGTACGACCATCGTCCGGGATGTGTCAATCACGGCGCTGCTCTGGTCCTGGGCTTCGGTGCCGCTGGACAAGGACAGCGCGCATTTCGCGCACACGCGGCTCTTCTGGATCAACCCGCTGGCGAAGGTGCGCAACGACAGCGTCTTCGGGCCGTCAATCGGGGACGAAGGCACGGATACGCATGAAGTGCTGCGGGTGCTGTTCACGCCGGATTCGGGTGACCACGGGTCGTGGGCCGGCATGATGACCTCGGCCGCGCAGTCGGGCATGAGCATGAACCTGAAGGACGTCGACAACCTGCGCATGATTTTGAAGACCCGGCGTACCACCGGCACGATTCACGTCACGGTCGGCATGTCGATTGACGA